>DASSBO010000447.1:0-8234 GCA_035698655.1 Streptomyces sp. | reverse complement strand
GCCGGGGTGCGGCGGCGGTGCGTGGACGGTGCCGCTCTCCGCGTCCCACCGCTCGGCGCCGTAGGCGCCGAGCACGGCGAGGCGGCCGGTGCCGGCCACCTCGGCGAAGCCGCCGTAGCGCACGGCGAGCGCGGCCGGCCGCCCGGTGACGACGGCCGCGGCGGCCAGTCGCGGCGCGAGCCGGGCGAGCGCGGGGGCGGCGCCGGGGTGGGCGCGGGCGTCGTCGGGGTCGGGGACGAGCGGCGCGAGGGTGCCGTCGAAGTCGACGGCGAGCAGGGCCTTTCCGGGGCGGGCGACGAACGCGTCCAGCCCGGCGCGCCCGGCCCGGGTGTGCGGCACGGGCAGTTCGGTCTTCGCCATGGCGTCGACCCTACGGCGTGTCAGCGCCGCGCGCGGCGTGCCTCGCGGCTGGCACGGAGCCGGTTGACGGTCACCGGGTCGTGGCGCAGCGCCCGCTCGTCGTCCAGCAGCGCGTTGAGCAGTTGGTAGTACCGCGTCGGGGACATGCCCAGGTCCTCGCGGATCGCGCGCTCCTTGGCACCGGCCCGCGGCCAGCTGCGCCGTTCCAGGGCGAGGACGTCACGGTCGCGCGCGGACAGCTCGTCCGCCTGCGCGCTCTCGCGCTCGCGCTCGTGCTCCGCGCCGCCGTTCCCGTCCATCAGTTCAACGTACCGCGCTCCGGAGCGCCGACTTGCGGAGGTCGTGTGCAACCGGAGACGCTCCTGTGGCTGTCCACAGACATGTCCATTACGAATCGTCCTCACCGGAAGGCCGTGCATGACGTGTGTGATCGAGGCCCGGGGCCTCACCAAGCAGTACGGCCCCCATACGGCCGTCGACAACTTGTCCTTCCGGGTGACCCCGGGCGTCGTGACCGGATTCCTGGGTCCGAACGGCGCCGGCAAGACCACGACCATGCGCATGATCCTCGGCCTGGAGACGCCGACCTCCGGCTACACGACGGTCGACGGCGTCGACTTCCGCGACCTGCCGAACGCCGCCTTCCGCGTCGGCGCCCTGCTGAACGCCAAGGCCGTGCACGGCGGACGCAGCGCCCGTGACCACCTGCTGGCACTCGCCCGCTCGGCCGCCATCGGCCGGCACCGCGTCGACGAGGTGCTCGACGTCGTCGGGCTGTCGCCGGCCGCGCTGCGCCGCTGCGGCGAGTTCTCCCTGGGCATGGGCCAGCGTCTGGGCATCGCGACGGCACTGCTCGGCGACCCGGAGGCGCTGATCTTCGACGAGCCGGTCAACGGGCTCGATCCGGAGGGCATCCACTGGGTGCGCACGCTGATGCGCCGGCTCGCCGACGAGGGCCGCACGGTGTTCGTCTCCTCGCACCTGATGAGCGAGATGGCCATCACCGCCGACCACCTCGTGGTGATCGGTCAGGGACGGCTGCTGGCGGACATGTCGCTGCGGGAGTTCATCGACCGGCACTCCGCGTCCTTCGCCCGCATCCGCACACCCGACGGCGGCGGGTCCGGGCGCGAGGCGTTCGCGCGCGTCCTGGAGGAGGCCGGCGCGCACACCGAACCGGAACGCGACGGCGGCCTGAAGGTGTTCGGAATGCCGCTGCCCGACATCAACCACCTGGCGCACCGGGAGGGTCTGGTGCTGCACGAACTCTCGCCGCACCGGGCGTCGCTGGAGGAGGCGTACATGCAACTGACGCAGGACGAGGTGGAGTACCGCTCGGCGGACGAGGACGTCGTCGACGACGCGCCGGTCGAGAGCGGGGTATGAGGGATGACGGAACGTTTCGAGCCGCGCACCCATCTAGGCCACGCCGTCGCGTCGGAGTGGGTCAAGCTCCGCAGCGTGCGGTCCACGCAGTGGTGCCTGGCCCTGCTGGTGTTCTTCGTCGTCGGGATCGGCGCGCTGAGCGGCGTGTTCGTGCTGGACGCCGTGCGTCCGGGCGACGACGTCCTCAGCCTCGGCATGGGCGGGTTCCTCATCGCGCAGGTGCCGGTCATCACGCTGGGCGTGCTGTGCATCTCGGGCGAGTACGGGACGGGCATGATGGCCACTGCCCTGACCGTCGCGCCGCGCCGGGTACGCATGCTGGCGGCGAAGGCGCTGGTGCTCGGCGGTGCGGTGCTGGTGGCGGGGGTCGTCGCACTGGGCGCGTTCGCGCTCGTCATGAAGTTCATGCTGGGCGGAACCGCCGGCCCGATGCTGCCCGACGTGCTGCTGAAGACGGTGCTGGGCGGCGCGCTGTACCTGTGCGTGCTCGGGGAGATCTCGCTGGCCGTGGGCACCCTGGTGCGGCACAGCGCGGGGGGCATCAGCATCATGCTCGCGCTGTCGCTGCTGCCGTCCGTGCTGGGCATGTTCATCGGCGGCGACTTCGGCTACTACATGATCACGTTCGCGCCGGTGAGCGTCTCCGCCGAGCTGATCGGCACGGGCATCGGGCCGCGGCCCAGCGGCTGGTACCTGCTCTCCGTGCTGGCGGTACTGGCCGCCGCGCTGCTGGCGGCGGCGCTCGGCACGGTCTCCCGGCGGGACGTCTGACGGACGCCGGTGACCGCGGCACGGGCAAAGATCGCGCAAGTGGACTAGACCTCTAGGGGGCTCTCGCGGGAGACTGACCGCGTGAGTCCATACGTCATCGCCCTCGACGTGGGCGGCACCGGGATGAAGGCCGCACTGATCGGGCCCGGTCCCGGCCACGAGCCGCTGCACGAGACGCGGCGTGCCACACCGCGCCGCGACGGGCCGGAAGCCGTCGTGCAGGCGGTGCTCGGCCTGGCGGCCGAGCTGCGCGCGCACGGCGTCGAGCGGTACGGCACCGAACCGGCCGCCGTCGGCGTCGCGGTGCCCGGCATCGTCGACGAGGCGAACGGCGTGGCCGGATACGCCGCCAACCTCGGCTGGCGCGACGTGCCGCTGCGTGACCTGCTACGGCGGCGGCTCGCGTCCGGGGACGGCCACGACGGCCCGCCGGTCGCCGTCGGGCACGACGTGCGCACCGGCGGGCTGGCCGAGGGCCGCCTCGGCGCCGGCCACGGCGTGGACCGGTTCCTGTTCGTGCCGCTGGGCACCGGCATCGCCGGGGCGATCGGCATCGACGGGCGCGTCGAGGCGGGCGCGCACGGCAGCGCCGGCGAGATCGGCCACATCGTGGTGCGGCCCGGCGGCCCGACGTGCGGCTGCGGCCGCCGCGGCTGCCTGGAGGCGCTGGCCTCCGCCTCCGCCGTGGGCCGCGCCTGGGCGGCGGCGTGCGGCGACCCCGACGCGACGGCCGCGGACGCCGCCAAGGCCGTCGCGTCCGGCGACGCGCGGGCGGCCGCCGTGTGGGACGAGGCGGTCGCGGCCCTGGCCGACGGCCTGGTCACGGCCCTCACCCTGCTCGACCCGCGGCTCCTGATCGTCGGCGGCGGCCTCGCCGAGGCCGGCGAGCTGCTGTTCGCGCCGCTGCGCGCGGCCGTGCAGGAACGTGTCACCTTCCAGCACGTCCCCTCGATCGTCCCGGCGGCGCTCGGTGACGCCGCCGGCTGCCTGGGTGCGGGCCTCCTCGCCTGGGATCTTCTCTCCGCGGAGGTTGCGACCCGATGACGTCGACGACACGGCGCACGATGCTGACCGGGGCCCGGATGGTCCTGCCCGACGGCGTGACGGACGGCGGCCGGCTGACCGTCGAGGGCCGCACGATCGCCGGCGTGTCCGGCCCCGGCGACCCGCCCGCCGCCGCGGCGCAGCAGGCGGACGTCCGGGACCTGACCGGCCACTGGGTGCTTCCCGGCTTCGTCGACATGCACGTCCACGGCGGCGGCGGGGCCTCCTTCTCCGCCGGCACCGCCGAAGAGGCGCTCAAGGTCGTCGACACGCACCGTCGATGCGGCACCACGACGATGGTCGCCTCGACCGTCACCGGCGAGCTCGGCGACCTCGCCCAGCAGGCCGGCGCGCTCAGCGAGCTGGTGGAGGAGGGCGAACTGGCCGGACTGCACTTCGAGGGCCCGTTCATCTCCCCGGGCCGCTGCGGGGCGCACGAGCCGACGCTGCTGCGCGACCCGGAACCGGCCGAGGTGCGCAAGCTGCTCGACGCCGCGCGCGGCACCGCCCGCATGATGACGCTCGCGCCCGAACTGCCGGGCGGCCTGGAATCGGTGCGGCTGCTCGCCGAGCAGGGCGTCCTCGCCGCCGTCGGGCACACCGAATCCGACTACGACGCCACCCGGCAGGCCGTCGACGCAGGCGCCCGGGTGGCCACCCACCTGTTCAACGCGATGCCGCCGCTCGGCCACCGGGCGCCCGGCCCGGTCGCCGCGCTGCTGGAGGACGAGCGGGTGACCGTCGAGCTGATCAACGACGGCACCCACCTGCACCCGGCCGCGCTGGGCCTGGCCTTCGGCCGCGCGGGCGCGGACCGGGTCGCCTTCATCACCGACGCGATGGGCGCGGCCGGGATGGGCGACGGCACCTACCCGCTCGGCCCCATGGAGGTGGAGGTCCGCGACGGGGTGGCGCGGCTCGTCGAGGGCGGGTCGATCGCCGGGTCGACGCTGGCGCTGGACCGGGCGTTCCGGCGCGCGGTCACGGTCGACGGACTGCGGCCCGAGGACGCCGTGCGGGCACTGTCGACGACGCCGGCGCGGCTGCTCGGAGTCGACGACCGGGTGGGCTCGCTGGCGCCCGGCAAGGACGCCGACCTGGTCGTGCTGGACGCGGACCTGACGGTCGTCGGCGTGATGCGGAAGGGAACGTGGGTCACCGATCCGGCGGAGAGCTGAGGTGCAGGTCGGTTCCCGGCGGGTACGGGGTCTGGGCCGCTGCGGTCAGCTGATGGCATGATCACTCCCGCAATGCGTCCGTACGCGAACGCGGGTGCCGCACGCCCGTCGGTAAGAGGTGCCGCGTGATCCTTACGGTGACACTCAACACCGCCCTGGACCTGACCTACCAGGTCCCCCGGCTCGAACAGCATGCCTCGCACCGGGTGCGGGAGGTGACCGAGCGGCCGGGCGGCAAGGGGCTGAACGTTGCCCGCGTCCTGGCCGCGCTCGGGCACCGGACCGTGGTGACGGGCTTCGTGGGCGGCCACGTCGGCGCCCGGGTCCGCGCCCTGCTGGCTGACGCGGCCGGTTCCGCGGCCCGGGACGCGTTCGTCGAGGTCGCCGGGGAGACGCGGCGGACCGTCGCCGTCGCCGACTCCTCGACCGGGGACACCACCCAGCTCAACGAGCAGGGGCCGCACGTCACGCCCGGCGAGTGGAACACGCTGCTCGTCGGCTACCGGGAACTGCTGGGCGCAGGGCAGATCGACGCCGTCGCGCTGTGCGGCAGCCTGCCGCCGGGCGTGCCTGTGGGCGCCTACTCGACGCTCGTCCGCGAGGCACGGGCGGCGGGCGTACCGGTGCTGCTGGACACCAGCGGGGAACCGCTGCGGCGCGGACTGGCCGCCCGCCCGGACCTCATCAAGCCGAACCTGTCCGAGCTGACGGCCGTGACGGGCGCCGTCGACCCGCTGCGGGCCGCCCGCGCGGCACGGCGGCGCGGGGCACAGGCCGTGGCCGTCTCACTGGGGCCCGACGGGATGCTCGCCCTCAGTGCCGAGGAGGTGTGGCGGGCGGCGCCGCCGGGGCGGCTGTCCGGCAACCCGACGGGGGCCGGCGACTCGGCGGTGGCCGGGCTGCTCTCCGGGCTCGTCGAGGACCTGCCGTGGCCGGACCGGCTGGCCCGGGCCGTCGCCCTGTCGGCGGCGACCGTGCGGGCGGCAGCGGCCGGCGAGTTCGACCGCGAGGTCTACGCGGACCTGCTGCCGCGGGTCACGGTCACCGAGGCGTCGGAGCCGGCCTGAGGCCGGGTCAGTCCTTCTCCGGCGGCGCGAGCCAGATCTGGTCCAGGTTGACGTTGCACTTGTCACCCGGCTGGCAGGAGATGCTGAAGGTGTTCTCACCCTTGTCGACGGTGACCTCGGCGTAGGTGTACGTCCAGCCGTGCTCCCAGTCGCCCTTCTCGGCGTGGGCGAAGTTCTTCATGTTCAGGTCGGTGGCGTGTTCGTCGCCGTTGACGTTCAGCGTCAGGTGCTGGTCCTTGCCGGGGACGCCGTAACCGACGTAGAGCCAGTACGTGCCCGCCTCGGGCACGTTCGTGGTCCAGGTGGCGGAGGCGCCGGGCTTGTTGATGCCGGCGACGTACTGGCCGTCCTTGCCCTTGGCGCCCGGGATGTCGGAGGCCACCCTGGTGCCGCCCGCCAGGTGCAGCGAGACGGCGTCGGCCTTCGGCAGGTCGGCCTTCTCGTCCTTCTTGTCCTTGCCGGACGTGTCCTTCTCGTCCTGCGGCGCCTGGGTGTCCGTGCCGGTGCTGGGGCCGGCCGAGGTGCCGGTCTGGCCGCCGGCGGTCTGCTCGGTGTCCCCGTCGGTGAACAGCATGGCCACGCCGATGCCGATGACGACCGCGGCGACGACCGCGACCGCGCCGATCAGCAGCCCGTTGTGGTTGCCGCCTCCGCGGCCGCCGCGCCCGGCGCCGCCGCCGTGTCCGCCGCCCGGGCCGCCGTACTGCCGGGCCGCGGCCCGGCCGCCCGGCATCGTCTCCGGGGCGGCGTAGTGCGGGCTGGGGCTGCCGTCCTGCTGCGGGAAGGCGGCCGTGGCGTTCTGGCCGCCGTACTGCTGCCGGCTGCCCTGCTGCGGGTACTGGCGCTCGCCGACCGCGCGCACCTGGTTGTACGAGCGCCGGGGGACCCCCGGCTGCTGCTGCGCCGCCGTGGCTCCATCGGCCGCACCGCCTTCCTGGCGGTACAGGTACGCGAACGGGTCGTCGCCCTCCGGCGCACCCGTGCCGTGGTTCTCGGCGGACATGGCCTGTCACTCCTTAGCTGCGTCAGGTATCCGGCCGAGCGTACATCCCCCGGGTGACCCGAATGCCACCTCGCGGTCAGCCGGCCCTGCGCTGCCCCTTGGAACGCGACCGCTTCTCGACGTACATCCGCTGGTCGGCGGACTGCAGGATCTCCTCGGCCGTCATGCCGCAGCCGGCCCAGCTTATGCCGAAGCTCGCCCCGACCCGCACCGCACGGCCGTCGACCCGGATCGGCGGGATGATCGCGTTCCGCAGCCGCACCGCGAGGTCCTGCGCCTCGGCAGGGCCGACGCCCTCGGCGAGGACGACGAACTCGTCGCCGCCGAGCCGCGCCACAGTGTCGTTGTCCCGCACACCTGCCGACAGCCGGTGGGCGACCTCGATGAGCACCGCGTCACCGCAGTGGTGCCCGAACCGGTCGTTGATCGACTTGAAGCCGTCGAGGTCGCAGAAGAGCACGGCGAGACCCTTCTCACCCGGCCCGTCCCCGGTCGGCGGCATGGTGTGCACGTGGTGCGGGTCGTAGGTGCCGTCGGCGCCGACGGCGGGGCTCGGGCCCGGCTGTCCGAAGCCGCCGGGGCCGGGGCCGTCCAGGCCGAGGGGCGCCTCGATGCCGTCGAAGAGGCCGCCGCCCGGCAGCACGCCGTCGTCCACGCCCAGCGGACGGCCCGCACGGCCGGTGCCGGAGCACAGCCTGCTGTTCAGCCGGGTGCGCAGCTCGGCGCTGTTGGGCAGACCGGTCAGCGAGTCGTGGCTGGCGCGGTGGGCGAGCTGCAGTTCGTGGCGCTTGCGCTCCTCGATGTCCTCCACGTGCGTCAGCAGGAAGCGGGGGCCGTCGGCCGTGTCGGCGACGACCGAGTTGCGCAGCGAGACCCACACGTAACTGCCGTCGCGGCGGGCCAGCCGCAGCTCGGCGCGGCCGCCCTCGGCGGAGGTGCGCAGCAGCGTGCCGACGTCCTCCGGGTGCACCAGGTCGGAGAAGGAGTAGCGGCGCATCGACGCCGACGGGCGGCCCAGCAGCCGGCACAGCGCGTCGTTGGTGCGCAGCAGCCGGCCGTGCTGGTCGCCGCCCATCTCGGTGACGGCCATGCCGCTGGGCGCGTACTCGAAGGCCTGCCGGAAGCTTTCCTCGCTGGCGCGCAGCGCCTGCTGCTCGCGCTCCAGCCGCACCAGGGCCCGCTGCATGTTGGACCGCAGCCGGGCGTTGCTGAGCGCGATGGCGGCCTGCGAGCTGTACATCTGCAGCGCCTCGCGGCCCCAGGCGCCGGGTCGGCGGCCGTTGCGCGGCCGGTCGACGGACAGCACGCCGAGCAGCTCGTCGCCCGAGGAGTACAGCGGGCACAGCAGCCGGTCCATCGGGTGCCACTCGTCGGCGTAGCGCGGCGCGGGCCCGGTGGTGTGCCACTGCGGGATGTCGTCGTCGT
>DASSBO010000446.1:0-2989 GCA_035698655.1 Streptomyces sp. | reverse complement strand
CTCGTCGTCACCAGCGGAGGCGTCAGCGTCGGCGCCTACGACGTCGTCAAGGAGGCGCTCAGTGGTCTCGGCCCGGACGGCGGCCCCGGCGGCGCCGGCAGCGTCGACTTCCGGCGGCTGGCCATGCAGCCCGGCAAGCCGCAGGGCTTCGGCCTGATCGGCGAGGACCGCACCCCGCTCCTCGCGCTGCCCGGCAACCCCGTCAGCTCCTACGTCTCCTTCGAGCTGTTCGTGCGCCCCGCGATCCGCACCCTCCTCGGGCAGGAACCGGTGCGCCGCATTCCGGTGCGGGCCACACTGGAGTCCGACGAGGCACTGTCCTCGCCCGACGGCAAACGGCAGTTCCTGCGCGGCACCCACACCCCGCCGGCCGCCGGCGCGTCCGTCGGCACGGTGCGCCCCGTCGGCGGCTCCGGCTCTCACCTGATCGGCGCACTCGCCCTGGCCGACTGCCTGATCGTCCTCCCCGAGGACACCACCCAGGCGTCCCCCGGCGACGAGGTCGAGGTGCTCCCTCTCGGTTGACGGAACCGGGCGGTAGCGTGTCTCCGCAACGCGGAACCTGACGGGAGAGCGATGAGCGGCGGCGAGCAGCAGCATCTGACCCACGTCGACGAGGCGGGCGCCGCCCGCATGGTCGACGTCTCGGCGAAGGACGTCACGGCCCGCACCGCCGTCGCCGCCGGCCGGGTCCTGGTCGCGCCCCGCGTCGTCGAACTGCTGCGCGGCGAGGGAGTGCCCAAGGGCGACGCGCTGGCCGTCGCCCGCATCGCCGGGATCATGGGCGCGAAGAAGACCCCCGACCTGGTGCCGCTGTGCCACCCGCTCGCCCTGTCCGGCGTGAGAATGGACCTGACGGTCGCCGACGACGCGGTGGAGATCACCGCCACCGTGCGGACCACGGACCGCACCGGCGTGGAGATGGAGGCGCTCACCGCCGTATCCGTCGCGGCGCTGACCGTCGTCGACATGGTCAAGGCAGTCGACAAGGGGGCGGTCGTCACCGACGTCCGCGTCCTGGAGAAGACCGGTGGCCGCTCCGGCCACTGGACGCGGACCGGGCAGGAGGAGGACCGGGCATGACGGCGACGGTGTACCGGGCGCTGGCGGTCACCGCCTCCAACCGTGCCGCGGCAGGCGTGTACGAGGACAAGGGCGGCCCGCTGCTGCTCGACGGGCTGACCGCGATGGGTTTCGCCGCCGACGGGCCGCGCGTCGTCCCGGACGGCGACCCGGTCGAGGCGGCGCTGCGCGAGGCTGTCGCCGACGGCTACGACGTGGTGCTCACCACCGGCGGCACCGGCATCTCGCCGACCGACCGCACCCCCGAGATGACCCGGCGCGTCCTGCAGTACGAGATCCCCGGCATCGCGGAGGCGATCCGCGCCGCCGGGATCGCGAAGGTGCCCACCGCGGCGCTGTCCCGCGGCACCGCGGGCGTCGCCGGGGGCACGCTGATCGTCAACCTGCCCGGCTCCTCCGGCGGTGTGCGCGACGGGCTCGCCGTACTCGAACCGCTCCTCGCCCACGCCGTCGAGCAGCTCCGCGGCGCCGACCACCTCAGAGGGGACGACCCGCTCTGAACGCGTCCTGGCCGGTCCGGCTGGCGGACGGTGACACCGCCCTCCGCCCGATAAAGCTGCGCGATCAGCATGTCTGGCGCGAGGTCAACCAGCGCAACCGGGACTGGCTGCGCCGCTGGGAGGCCACCGTGCCGCCCCCGCCGCCCGGCCACCTGCCGCCGCGCCGGCCCACCTACCGGCAGATGGTGCGTCACCTGCGCGCCGAGGCGCACTCGGGACGCATGCTGCCGTTCGTCGTGGAGTACCAGGGGCGCCTGGTGGGGCAGTTGACCGTCGCGGGCATCGCCTGGGGCTCGATGTGCTCCGGGCACATCGGCTACTGGGTCGACCAGGCGGTCGCCGGGCGCGGCGTGATGCCGACGGCCGTGGCGCTGGCCGCCGACCACTGCTTCCGTACGGTGGGGCTGCACCGCATCGAGGTGTGCATCCGTCCGGAGAACCTCCCGAGCCGCCGCGTGGTGGAGAAGATCGGTTTCCGGGAGGAGGGCCTGCGGCCGCGCTATCTGCACATCGACGGCGCATGGCGGGACCACCTGGTCTTCGCGCTCACCGTCGAGGAGGTCCCGCCCGGCGGACTGCTGGCCCGCTACCGTCGCACCACGCCTCGGCCGTCCGCACCGCAGAAATAGAATTCACGTTCGATATTCATGGATTCTCCGCGTCGGCCGCATGAGCTCCCCGCAATTGCGGCGCGAGAAAACCGACAATCGATGAAGAAGATCGGCTGATCAGCAAGATCGTGCGACACACCGCGCCATTTGTCCGGTGCGACGTCGCCGTTCCCTCTACGGTGTGAGGGTGAGCAGCAGTGGCCTCATCTACGCAGTCATCGTCGGGGCCTGGGCAGCGTATTTGGTGCCGATGTGGCTCCGTCGCCAGGACGAACTGAACGAGGCCCGGCCGACGGAACGCTTCAGCACCGCCATCCGGCTGCTGTCCGGAAAGGCGGCGATGGAGCGCCGTTATGCGAAGGACGCCGAACGGCGTGCCACGCAGAGCGACGACGGTGACGAGGCGGAGAAGCCGGCGGACGAGCCGGCCCAGGACGCCGACCCGGACGACCGGCCCGACCACGCGGTCGACGTCCGGGCCTTCGCCGACCCGCTGACCATGGCGGGCCGCGCCCGCCCCGGCACCCGTACCGGCGCCCCCGCCGCCCGGCCGCGCGGCGAACGCAGCAAGCGCGCCCAGGCCCTGGCCCGCCGCCGCCGGACCACGATGGTGCTCTTCCTCGCCTTCACCTGCGGCGCGATCGTCGCCGCCGTGGGCGGCCTGGCCTTCCTGTGGGCGCCCGGCGTCCCGGCGGCGCTGCTGAGCGTCTACATCGTGCACCTGCGCCGCCAGGAGCGGCGCCGCTTCACCGTCGTCATGGACCGCCGCCGCGCGGAGATCGCCGCCCAGCGGCT
>DASSBO010000445.1:0-4903 GCA_035698655.1 Streptomyces sp. | reverse complement strand
CGTCGGTGTGCAGAGCGCGGCCGGCTACGCGGAGGGCAAGCCCCTGCACGCCAGCTGGTGACGCTGCTCACCGAGCCCGGCGCCCCGACGGCAACGTTTGCGCACGTCGGGGCGCCGCCGCGCAACGATTCGCCGGTAATGCGCAAGGTTCCCGCATTTCGACGGGGAACAACGACCTCGTAAGGTTCTGCGCAGTACGTGGAGTGGCGCGGACCGCCAGCTTTGCGGTCCCGGCACGGGCGGCGCATGCGCCGCCACGCTGCGACTTCCTGCGGTCCGTCCACCGGAACGCAGGACAGAGCAAGGAGCCGACCGACGTGTTGGACCAGGGCGCAGCGCCATCCGTACCCCCTGCCGGCCCCGGCGGGGGCCGCCGCCGACCCGCGCTGCTGCGGCTCAAGCCGGTCGAGCGGCTCGTCGCCGAGAGCGGACAGGGCGAGGGCGGTTCGCTGCGGCGCACCCTCGGCATGTGGCAGCTGACCATGATCAGCATCGGGGCGACGCTGGGCACCGGCATCTTCGTGGTGCTCGGCGAGGCCGTCCCCGACGCCGGCCCGGCCGTCGTCGTCTCCTTCGTGATTGCCGGCGTGACCGCGCTGTTCTCCGCCCTGTCCTACGCCGAACTGGCCGGCACCATCCCGGTCTCCGGCTCCTCCTACTCCTACACCTACGCCACCCTCGGCGAGCTCGTCGCCTGGGTGTGCGGCTGGTGCCTGATCCTCGAGTACGGCGTGTCCGTCGCCGCCGTCGCCGTCGGCTGGGGCCAGTACCTCAACGAACTGCTCAGCGGCACCATCGGCGTCACCATCCCCGACGCGATCGCCGCGCCGCCCGGCGACGGCGGCGTCTTCAACCTGCCCGCGCTGCTCGTCGTGCTGCTGGCCATGGCGGTCCTGCTCGGCGGCGCCCGCGAGAGCGCCCGGGTCAACACCATCATGGTCGGTGTCAAGATCGCCGCACTCGTGCTGTTCTGCGCCGTCGCCTTCACCGGCATCCGCGCCGGCAACTACGCCCCCTTCATGCCGCTCGGCATGGCCGGGGTCAGCGCCGCCGGTGCCACCCTGTTCTTCTCCTACATCGGCTTCGACGCCGCCTCCACCGCCGGCGAGGAGGCCAAGGACGCCAAGCGGGACCTGCCGCGCGCCATCATCCTTTCCCTGGTCATCGTCACCGCCCTGTACTGCCTGGTCGCCCTCGCCGCCGTCGGCGCCATGCCCTGGCAGGACTTCGCCGGATCCGAGGCCGCACTCTCCGGCGTCCTGCAGCAGGTGACCGGCAACAGCCTGTGGGCGGTGCTGCTGGCCGTCGGCGCCGTCGTCGCCATCGCCAGCGTCGTACTGACCGTCCTGTACGGCCAGACCCGCATCCTGTTCGCCATGTCCCGCGACGGCCTGGTCCCGAAGATCTTCTCCAAGGTGCACCCGCGCACCGGCGTCCCGCGCGCCAACACCCTCGCCGTCTCGCTGTTCTGCGGCATCCTGGCCGCCTGCATCCCGCTGGGCCGGCTCGCCGACGCCACCAGCATCGGCACCCTGTTCGCCTTCGCGCTCGTCAACGTCGCCGTCATCGTGCTGCGCCGCACCCGCCCGGACATGCCCCGCACCTTCAAGGTCCCCTTCGCCCCCGTCTTCCCCGCCATCGGCTTCGGCCTGTGCGCCTGGATGATGTCCAGCCTCGACCTGATCACCTGGACGGTCTTCGGCATCTGGATGGCCGTCGGCCTTGTGGTCTACTTCGGATACGGCGCGCGCCGCTCCCGACTGGCCACCGAAGCAGAAGCGAAGTGAACCACCCTCCAGTGCGACACCTGAACGAACTCGACGAACGCATCGTCCACGTCCTCGCCGAGGACGCCCGCCGCTCCTACGCCGAGATCGGCGCCGAGGTCGGACTCTCCGCCCCCGCCGTCAAGCGCCGCGTGGACCGGATGCGCGCGGAGGGCGCCATCACCGGGTTCACCGTCCGCGTCGACCCGGCGGCGCTCGGCTGGGAGACCGAGGGCTTCATCGAGATGTACTGCCGCTCCAACACCTCACCGGAGGACATCCGCCGCGCCCTGACCCGCTACCCGGAAGTGGCCTCCGCCTCCACGGTGACCGGCGACGCCGACGCCATCGTGCAGCTCTACGCCGAGGACATGCGGCACTTCGAACGGGTGCTGGAACGCATCGCGGGCGAACCGTTCGTGGAACGCACCAAGTCCGTCCTGGTCCTCTCCCCGCTGCTGCGCCGCTACTCCGCCGGCACCCCCGGCTGAGCCGCGCTCCGCCGGCCGGGCGCAACGATTCGCCGTCTCCCCGCGGAAAGACGCAACGAACGCCCACTCGGTGCGCAACGGACTCGGCTTGTGAGCCCACCCCGCTCACCCGTACCGTCGAATCGTTCCACCCGCACGTCCAGGTCAGAGGTTCCATGACGCCGCTGCGCACCGCGCTGTACCAGGGCCCCGCCGGTGTCCCCGCCTCCACCGGGGACAGCCTGGCCGCCCTCGGGGCCGCCGCCCGCCGGGCCGCCGCCGCGGGCGCCCGGCTGCTGGTCGCCCCCGAGATGTACCTGACCGGGTACGCGCTGGGCGAGAAGGTGGCCGGCCTGGCCGAGACCGCCGACGGGCCGTCCGCCCGCGCGGTCGCCGCGATCGCCGCCGAGCACGGTCTCGCGATCGCCTACGGCTACCCCGAGCGGGACGGCGAGACCGTGTACAACGCCGTGCAGCTCATCGGCCCCGACGGAGACCGGCTCGCCCACTACCGCAAGACCCACCTGTTCGGACCGTACGAGCAGGCCCACTTCACCCCCGGCGACGACCTGCTCGTGCAGGCTGACCTGGACGGCGTCCGCCTCGGCCTGCTGGTCTGCTACGACGTGGAGTTCCCGGAGGCCGTACGCGCCCACGCGCTGGCCGGCACCGAGCTGCTGCTCGTGCCCACGGCCCTGATGCGCCCCTACGAGATCGTCCCGAACAGCGTGCTGCCCGTGCGGGCCTGGGAGAGCCAGCTCTACATCGGCTACGCCAACCGGACCGGCCGCGAAGGCGAATGGGACTTCGCCGGCCTGAGCTGCCTGGCCGCGCCCGACGGCACCGTGCGCGCCCGCGCCGGCGCAGGCGAGGACCTGGTGATCGCCGACGCCGACCCGGCCCTGCTCGCCGCCTCCCGCGCCGAGAACACCTACCTGACCGACCGCCGTCCCGAGCTCTACGCCCGCTGACGCGCGACCCCCGCCCACGCAACCCACGCACCACGTCCCGCGGCGGCTCACGCCTGCCCGCCGCCCGACCACGCCCGCGAAGGAGACCGACCCGATGACGTCCACCGTGCCCACCGCCGCCCACGACGAGCAGGCCGCCCACGGCGAGGCGGCAGGCCGGCCGCTGACCATGTTCGGGCCGGACTTCCCCTTCGCCTACGACGACTTCCTGGACCACCCGGCCGGCATCGGCTCGGTGCCCGCCACCGAGCACGGCACCGAGGTCGCCGTCATCGGCGGCGGCCTGTCCGGCATCGTCGCCGCCTACGAGCTGATGAAGATGGGCCTGAAGCCCGTCGTCTACGAGGCCGACCGGATAGGCGGCCGGCTGCGCACCGACCGCTTCGAGGGCTGCGAGGGCGACCTGACGGCCGAAATGGGCGCGATGCGCTTCCCGCCGTCCTCCACCGCCTTCCGGCACTACGTGGACCTGACCGGGCTTCAGACCACTCCCTTCCCCAACCCGCTCTCCCCGGACACCCCCTCCACCGTCGTCGACCTCAAGGGCGAGTCGCACTACGCCCGCACCCTGGACGACCTGCCCGAGGTCTACCACCAGGTCGCCGACGCCTGGAACGCCTGCCTGGAGGAGGGCGCGGACTTCTCCGACATGCAGCAGGCCATCCGCGAACGCGACGTGCCGCGCATCCGCGAGATCTGGGCGCAGCTGGTCGAGAAACTCGACAACCAGACCTTCTACGGCTTCCTGTGCGACTCGAAGGCCTTCGCCTCCTTCCGGCACCGCGAGATCTTCGGCCAGGTCGGCTTCGGCACCGGCGGCTGGGACACCGACTTCCCCAACTCCATCCTGGAGATCCTCCGCGTCGTCTACACCGGCGCCGACGACGACCACCGCGGCATCGTGGGCGGCAGCCAGCAGCTGCCGCAGCGGCTGTGGGAGCGCGAGCCCGTCAAGACCGTGCACTGGCCGCACGGCACCTCGCTGGCGTCCCTGCACGACGGCGGCGAGCCGCGGCCCGCCGTGACCCGGCTGCACCGCACCGCCGGCAACCGGATCACCGTCACCGACGCCGACGGCCGCATCCGCACCTACCGCGCGGCGATCTTCACCGCCCAGTCCTGGATGCTGCTCTCCAAGATCGACTGCGACGACGCGCTGCTGCCCATCGACCACTGGACGGCCGTCGAGCGCACCCACTACATGGAGTCCTCCAAGCTGTTCGTGCCGGTCGACCGGCCGTTCTGGCTCGACACCGACGAGGAGACCGGCCGGGACGTGATGAGCATGACGCTCACCGACCGGATGACCCGCGGCACCTACCTGCTGGACGACGGGCCCGACAAGCCGGCCGTCATCTGCCTGTCCTACACCTGGTGCGACGACAGCCTGAAGTGGCTGCCGCTGGACGCGAACGAGCGGCTGGAGGTCATGCTCAAGTCGCTGAAGGAGATCTATCCCAAGGTCGACATCCGGAAGCACATCATCGGCGACCCGGTCACCGTCTCCTGGGAGAACGAGCCCTACTTCATGGGCGCGTTCAAGGCCAACCTGCCCGGCCACTACCGCTACCAGCGCCGCCTGTTCACCCACTTCGTGCAGGACGAGCTGCCCGAGGACAAGCGCGGGCTGTTCCTGGCCGGCGACGACATCTCCTGGACGGCCGGCTGGGCCGAGGGCGCCGTGCAGACCGCGCTG
>DASSBO010000444.1:0-8562 GCA_035698655.1 Streptomyces sp. | reverse complement strand
GGGGGGGGCACGACGCTAATTTCGAACTGGCCCTAGTACCTCCGTTCGGGTGTGCCCCGCACGCGCCGCCCGGGGGCCGTGGACGGGTGCTGGTAGCGATACGGCATGACCATCGCCACCCCCCTCCGCTCCGGGGCGCTGCGTCGCCGCGTCACGGGCACCGCCGCCGTCGCCGCCACCAGCCTTACCCTCGTCGCAGCAGCCCTCCCCGCCCCCGGCCCGCTCGGCATCGGGGACCGGCTCTTCCCCACCCTCGGCAACCCCGGCTACGACGTGCGCGCCTACGACCTGACCTTCCGCTACAGCGGGGACCACACGAAGGCCCTCCAGGCACGCACGGTCATCACCGCCCGCGTCACCGCCCGCTCGCTGGACCGGGTCAACCTCGACTACGCGGGCGGCCCGGTGCGGTCCGTGCGGGTGAACGGCCTGCCGTCCCGGCACACCGAGGCCGGTGAGGACCTGGTGATCACCCCGCCGGCCGGCCTCGAACGCGGCGACCGGATGCGCATCGTCGTGCGCCACACCAGCCCCACCGGCAACGCCGACAAGAACGGCTGGGTCCGCACCCGGGACGGGCTGGTCATGGCCAACCAGGCGGACGCCGCCCACCGCGTCTTCCCGTGCAACGACCACCCGTCGGACAAGGCGCGCTTCACCTTCCACATCACCGCGCCGAAGAAGCTCACCGTCGTCGCCGGCGGCCGGCTCTCCGGCACCCGGCAGCACGGGAGGACGAAGACGTGGAACTACTCCGTGGCCCACCCGATGGCCACCGAGCTCGCCCAGGTCTCCATCGGGAAGTCGGCCGTCCTGCGCCGGGTCGGCCCGCACGGCCTGCCGCTGCGGCACGTGGTGCCCGCCGGGGACCGCGCGGCCCTGCAGCCCTGGCTGGGCAGGACGCCGCAGCAGATCGCCTGGATGGAGAAGCAGGTCGGTCCCTTCCCCTTCGACACCTACGGGCTGCTGATCGCCGACGCCACGACCGGTTTCGAACTCGAGACGCAGACGCTGTCCCTGTTCGAGGAGAAGGTCTTCACCGGCGGGAAGTACCCCGACTGGTACCTGCAGTCGATCATGGTGCACGAGCTGAGCCACCAGTGGTTCGGCGACAGCGTCAGCCCGCGGCGCTGGACGGACCTGTGGATCGACGAAGGGCACGCGACCTGGTACGAGTGGCGGTACGCCGCACAGCAGGGCGGGCCCTCGCTGCTCAAGCGGGTGCACGCCGCGTACAAGGCGTCCGACGGGCTCCGGAAGAAGTACGGTGCCCCCGCCGCGCCGCACGGCCGGACCTCCGACGGCAAGATCGGCATCTTCACCCCGATCGTCTACGACGGCTCCGCCGTCGTCCTCTACGCGCTGCGTCAGAAGATCGGCAAGCAGGACTTCCGGCGCCTCGAGCGCGCCTGGGTCACCCGGCACCGTGACGGCGTCGCCGCCACCGGGGACTTCATCCGGCTGGCGAGCGAGATCTCCGGCCGGGACCTGAGCGGCTTCCTCACCCACTGGCTGTACGACACGAAGACCCCGCCGATGCCCGGTCACCCCAAGTGGCGCAGCCGGTAAACAGGGTGACGTTGTGCCCCCGCCGTGCCACCATCGTCGGGCGACGGCGCACCCGGCCTGTCCGGCTTCGGGGGAATCTTCCGGGCACCGGGGGCGTTCGTCCTGACAGAACCCTCTCCTTCGACGTAAGGATCAGATGACCGCCTCTTCCTCCCTTCCCCGCAGCGACCGGTACGCCGCCGGGTCGGACCGCCGCGCCGACGCCCTGATGGAAGAGGACGTCGCATGGGGCGACGGCGCCGACGCGACGCGTGACGGCGAACAGTTCGACCGCTCCGACCGCGCCGCCCTCCGGCGCGTCGCCGGCCTGTCCACCGAGCTGGAGGACGTCACCGAGGTCGAGTACCGGCAGCTCCGCCTGGAGCGCGTCGTGCTCGTCGGCGTGTGGACCTCCGGCACCGCCCGGGACGCCGAGAACTCGCTCGCCGAGCTGGCGGCCCTGGCCGAGACGGCCGGCGCCCTCGTGCTTGACGGCGTGGTCCAGCGGCGTGACAAGCCCGACCCGGCCACCTACATCGGCTCCGGCAAGGCCGAGGAGCTCCGGGACATCGTGCTCGAGTCGGGCGCCGACACCGTGGTGTGCGACGGTGAGCTCTCTCCCGGCCAGTTGATCCACCTCGAGGACGTCGTCAAGGTCAAGGTGGTGGACCGCACCGCCCTGATCCTGGACATCTTCGCGCAGCACGCCAAGTCCCGTGAGGGCAAGGCACAGGTGGCGCTGGCACAGATGCAGTACATGCTGCCGAGGCTGCGCGGCTGGGGCCAGTCGCTGTCCCGGCAGATGGGCGGCGGCGGCTCCGGCTCGGCCGGCGGCGGCATGGCCACCCGTGGCCCCGGTGAGACCAAGATCGAGACGGACCGGCGGCGCATCCGCGAGAAGATGGCGAAGATGCGCCGCGAGATCGCGGAGATGAAGACCAGCCGCGACGTCCAGCGGCAGGACCGCCGCCGGAACAAGGTGCCGTCGGTGGCGATCGCCGGATACACCAACGCGGGCAAGTCCTCGCTGCTCAACCGGCTCACCGGTGCGGGCGTGCTGGTGGAGAACGCCCTGTTCGCCACCCTGGACCCGACGGTCCGCAAGGCGGAGACGCCGGGCGGCCGTGCCTACACGCTGGCCGACACCGTCGGTTTCGTCCGGCACCTTCCGCACCACCTGGTCGAGGCCTTCCGCTCCACGATGGAGGAGGTCGCCGACAGCGATCTCATCCTGCACGTGGTCGACGGGTCGCACCCGGCGCCCGACGAGCAGCTGGCCTCCGTCCGCGAGGTGGTCCGTGACGTGGGCGCCGCCGAGGTGCCCGAGGTCGTCGTGATCAACAAGGCGGACGCGGCCGATCCGCTGGCCCTGCAGCAGCTGCTGCGCCGTGAGAAGCACGCCCTCGTGGTCTCCGCCCGCACCGGTCAGGGGATCGACGAGCTGCTGCAGCTCATCGACGAGCAGTTGCCGCGCCCGTCGGTGGAACTGGAGGCGCTGGTGCCCTACACGGCCGGCGCGCTGGTCTCCCGGGTGCACGAGGAGGGCGAGGTGCTCTCCGAGGAGCACACCGCGGAGGGCACCCTCCTCAAGGCACGGGTCCACGAGGACCTGGCCGCCGAACTGCGGGCGCTGCGGCCCGCGGCCGGCGTCTGACCGACGCCCTTCACAACGCGGAAGGGCCCGCCCCGGTTCCACCGGGGCGGGCCCTGTCGTCGTTCCGCGGCCGCTACTTCGTGGCGACGATCTCCTGGTAGACGGCCTTGGCCTCCTTGTCCAGGCGGGCGCCGGCGAGCCAGGTGTGCCGGTCCACCGGCCCGATGGAGGTCACCGACAGCAGGTCACCGTCGGCGTCCAGCCAGCCGCCGCCCGAGGACCCGCCGGTCATCGTGCAGCCGATGCGGTACATCGTCGGCCGGGAGTCGCGGATGGTGAGCCGGCCCGGCTCGTCCGTGCACTCGTACATGGCCATGCCGTCGAACGGCGGGGCCGCCGGGTAGCCGATGGCGGTCAGGCTGGTGATGTCGTCCACCGCCGGGGTGCCGAAGTCGATGTCGACGGCCTGACCGACCGTCTCCTCAAGCGACTTGGTGTACTTGCCCGGGTTCTCCGGCCGGACCTTCAGCACGGCGAAGTCCCGTGCCGCGCCGTGCGCGTTGGGACCGCCGTTGTCGATCCAGTACGGCGTCGTGCGCGCCTGCTTGGCCCACCACACGCCCTGCGGCGCGTGCTCCTCCAGCGTGGTGCCCTTGATCTGCTCGAGGCTCAGGCCCTTGCTGTTGAAGTGCGGGACGAAGACGATGTTGCGGTACCAGCCGCCCTCCGCGCCGGCGTGCACGCAGTGCCCCGCGGTGGCCACGAGGTTGGACGTGCCCGGGTGCTTCGGGTCCTTGACGACCGTTCCGGAACAGACGGCCGGGCCCTCGGGGGTCTCGAAGAGGATCTTGCCCACGGGCGGCGCGTCGTCGTACGGCGTCGGCACCTTCTTCGCGGTCACCGGAGCCGGCACGGGGTCGGTGACGCCCTCGTCGACGTCCGACTCGTCGACCTCCTTGCCGTGCCCCTCGGCGTCGTGCAGCCGCTTGTCGTTCCAGAAGTCCTTGATGATCGGGTTGATGAACTCCTTGGCTTCACGCAGCCAGTCGTCCTTGTCCCAGTTCTTCCAGGCCCCGTTGCGCCACTTGTCGAGATCGAGATCCTTCAGCGAGTCCGGAAGGTCCTTCGGATCGATGTCGCCCAGCGCGTCCTTGAGGTCGTCGATGTCCTGCTGCGATATCGCCTGCGTCGCCGAGGAGCTCGGCTTCGGGTCCGGCTGACCGGTGTCCGAGTCGCACCCGGCGAGTGTCATCGCCAGCGCCGCCGCCACGGCCGCTGCCGCCGTGGCCCGGAGCTTGGGCATGCTTCTGCTCGTCGATGGCATGAAGAGAGAATCCCCCTGAAGACGGCCCGCCTGCGGGCCTGTTGATGTCATGCGCCCGCCGTGGCGGACCGGGCACCACTATGCCGGGTGTGCACACCCGCTCACGCAGCGGGGTCCTCGGCTTCACGGGACCGCCGCTTCCGTGCCGAAACGATGATCTTGTGTGGGGCCGTGATCCGCGGCCGGTTCGCTCGTTGGCCCTTCCGGGGGAAAGCGGTGTGCCCGGTGGCACGCCGAACCGACAGCACAGGAGGCAGCAGGGTGAACGCGCGCTCCGCGTCCGAGCCGGACCCGTCCGGCGGCAGGCCTTCGGTCCGCAGACGGCTGGCGCTGCTCCTGGCGCCCGCCGTCCCGGCTCAGGGACGGGACGCCGGCGGGGCGGCGGACGCCGAACTCTCCCGCGGGGAGCCGGATCCGGCCGACGCCGGGCACGGACCCTGCCCGGCGCTCGCCGGCCTGGATGCGGCCGACCCGCTGGAACACGCCGACCCGGCCGCCGTCGCCGACGCCGCGGCCGCGGAGAACCTGCTGCGCTGCTGGGCGCGGGAGAACGACCTGCCTCGCCCTCAGGACGACGTGTTGCGGCTGCCGTTGCCGGCCACGGGCACGGACCTGTGCGTGCCCGTGCGGCACTGGTCGGCGACCGGCTGGCACCGCTTCGGCCGGCCCCGGTTCCACGGTGCACCGGCCGACGCCTCGCACGTCGACGCCGTCACCCTCGCCGCGCTGCTCAGCCGGGAGGCCGCCCACGCCGCGCGCGAGGCCGTGCCCGCCGGGGAGAGCGCCGCGCTCGTCGGACGGGTCGCGGACAGCGTGCGGCGCTCCGCCGTCTTCGTCGCGGAACGCCGCAACGACCCGCAACCGCTGCCCGAGGGCGACCCGTTCCTGGACGCCGAGCAGTCCCTCGTGCTCGGCCACCCGGTGCATCCCACGCCGAAGAGCCGGGAGGGCCTGGCCGATGCCGAGTCCCGGGCGTACTCGCCCGAGCTGCGCGGCTCGTTCCCGCTGCACTGGATGGCCGCCGAACGCCCGCTGATCGCCGCCGACTCGGCGTGGTACGAGGCCGGCGGCGCCGTCCCCGCCGAGACGCTGGTGAGCAGGCTCGCCGGCGAGCCTGCGGCCGGCGGCGTTCCCGATGGGTGCGTGCTGCTGCCGCTGCACCCCTGGCAGGCGGGCCAGCTGCGGCACCGCCCCGACGTGGCCTACCTGCTCAAGGCCGGTCTGCTGCACGATCTGGGCCCCGCGGGCGACGCCTGGTATCCGACGTCCTCGGTCCGGACCGTGCACCGGCCGGGCGGCCCCGCCATGCTGAAGCTGTCGCTGGGCCTGCGGATCACCAACTCCCGCCGGGAGAACCTCCGCAAGGAACTGCTCCGCGGCCTCGAGGTGCACCGGATGCTCTCCGGCGGCCTCGACGCCGAATGGCACGCGGCGCACCCGGGGTTCGACATCGTCCGCGACCCCGCGTGGCTCGGACTGAACGACCCGGACGGCACACCCGTGCCTGGCTTCGACACGGTGCTGCGGCAGAACCCCTTCGGCCCGAACGACGACGCCGTCTGCGTGGCGTCGCTGACCTCCCCGCGGCCGTGGCCGGGTGCGCCCGCCCACGAACTGCGCTCCCGGCTCGCCGACCTCGTGCACACCCTCGCCGTGCGGACGGCGGAGCCGCTCGGGGCCGTCGCGGCCCGCTGGTTCCGCCGGTATCTGGACGCGGTGGTCGCGCCGGTGCTGTGGCTCGACGCGCACGCCGGCATCGCGCTGGAGGCGCACCAGCAGAACACCGTGGTCCTGCTGGACGCCGACGGCTGGCCGGCCGGCGGCCGCTACCGCGACAACCAGGGCTACTACTTCCGCGCATCCCGCAAGGACGACATCCACCGCAGGCTGCCCGGCGCCGGACTGGCCAGCGACTCCTTCGTCGCCGACGAGGTCACCGACGAGCGCTTCGCCTACTACCTCGGCATCAACAACGTCCTCGGCCTCGTCGGCGCCTTCGGCGCCCAGGGGCTCGCCGACGAGCGGGCGCTGCTCGACATCCTCCGGCTCTTCCTCGCCCGGGCCGCCGAGCCGGCCGACGGCCCCGTCTCGCCGCTGCCCGCCAAGCTGCTGCGCTCACCCACGCTCGGCTGCAAGGCGAACCTGCTCACCCGGCTGCACGGCATGGACGAGCTGGTGGGCCCGGTGGACACCCAGTCCGTGTACATGGCGCTCAGCAACCCGCTGACGCTCTAGCACCGGACGATTCCGACCCAGCACCACACAGCAGAAGAAGGGGCCGCCGTGGAGCCACCCGCACCCAGCCCGCAACCGCCTGATCCGGCACCGCCCGCCCGGGCCGACGGCGAGGACACCCTCGACCTGGACCGCTCCGGTGAACTCGCCGCCCTCCTCGCGACGGGCGGCACCGGCCAGGCGGCGGGCCCGGCCTGGCCGGCGCCGCACGCTGCCGGCGGGGCGGGCCACGAGCCCGTCGACACGCTGCTGCACCTCGGCGAGCCAGACCTGCTGGACACGGTGGCCGACTGGCCCGCCGCGCACACCGGAGCCGGCACGCTGCAGCTGGTGCCCGTCCGCCTCGAGCGCGATCTGCGGCTGCTCGACATCTGGATGAACGATCCTGCCGTCGCCGCCTTCTGGGAACTGCAGGGGCCGCCGGAGCGCACGGCCGCACACGTGCGGGCACAGCTCGACGGCGACGGACGCAGCGTCCCCTGCCTGGGCGTCCTGGACGGCACGCCGATGAGCTACTGGGAGATCTACCGGGCCGACCTCGACCCGCTGGCCCGCTACTACCCGGCCCGGCCGCACGACACCGGGCTGCACCTGCTCATCGGCGGCGTCCCGGACCGCGGACGCGGCCTGGGCACCACGCTGCTGCGCGCCGTCGCCGACCTCGTGCTGGACCGGCGGCCCCGCTGCCGCCGGGTGCTCGCCGAGCCGGACGTGCGCAACACCCCCTCGCTGGCCGCCTTCCTCGGCGCCGGGTTCCGCTACGCGGCCGAGGTCGACCTGCCGGACAAACGCGCGGCCCTCATGCTGCGGGACCGCGAACTGCGCGACCTGATCTAGCTCACAGACAAGGAGATCCCGTTGTCCGAGCACTCCCTCCCGTTGCGTGCGCCCGCCGGCCTGAGCCGCGAGACCTGGAACCGGGCCGCCCGGCGGCTGCTGGTGAAGATGATCGCCGAGTTCTCCTACGAGGAACTGCTCCGCCCGGAGCAGGAAGCCGACGGGACCTACCGGCTCGTCGTCGACGACGAGCTCACCCTCCGCTTCGCCGCCCGCCGCGGCGCCTACGGCCACTGGCACATCGACCCGGGCACCCTCACCCCCGACTGCGACCCCCTCGACTTCGTCGCCCGCGCCCACCAGGGGCTGCTCGGCCTGAGCGGGGACACCACCGGACACCTCGTCCGCGAACTGACGGCCACCCTGCTCGCCGACGTGCGGCTGGCCGCGGCCGCACTGCCCAGCGCGGAACTCGCAGGCCTGGACTACGCCGCCCTCGAGGGACACCAGACCGGCCACCCCTGGCTCGTGGCCAACAAGGGCCGGCTGGGCTTCTCCGCCGCGGACGCCGCCCGGTGGGCGCCCGAGGCGCGCCGGCCGCGCCGGCTGCCGTGGATCGCCGTGCACACCGACCTGGCCGTCTACCGCGGCACCGGGGAGCTGTCCGCCCCCGACGAGCTCTACGCGCGTGAACTCGACCCGGCCACCCGCGCCGACCACACCGCGACCCTGCTGCGCCGCGGGCTGGACCCGGCGCGGTACCTGCTGCTGCCCGTCCACCCCTGGCAGTGGGACGAGACCGTCGTCCCGCTGTTCGCCCCTCAGATCGCCCGGGGCACGATCGTGCCGCTGGACGCGGACGGCGACCTGCGGCTGCCGCAGCAGTCCGTGCGGACCTTCCTCAACACCAGCCGGCCCGACCGGCTGACCGTGAAACTCCCGCTCTCCGTCCTCAACACGCTCGTGTGGCGCGGGCTGCCGACCGAGCGGACCGTCGCCGCGCCCGCCGTCACCGCCTGGGTGCACTCCCTGCGCGCACAGGATCCGTACCTGCGCGAGGAGTGCCGGGTGATCCTGCTCGGCG
>DASSBO010000443.1:0-5758 GCA_035698655.1 Streptomyces sp. | reverse complement strand
CAGTTTCGTCCCGCTCGTGCGTGACGCCGCGTCGGGTGCGAGCGCCAGCACCTGCTCCGCCGTCCAGCGGTCCCCCTGTCCACTCATGTCGAAAACCGTACGAGCGGGCACTGACACCCGGCCGCCGACGGACTGTCAGTGCCGGGCGGGACAGTGGGAAGCGCATCGATCCGCACGCCGAGGGGGAGTTGTGACCGATCCGCACGCCCTGCGACCGCACGCCGAGGACGCCTTCGCCGACGAGCTGACGGCACTGGCCGCCGCCGACGACCGGCCGCGGCCGCAGCGCTGGCGGCTGTCCCCCTGGGCAGTGGCCACCTACCTGCTCGGCGGCACCCTGCCGGACGGCACGGTGATCAGCCCCAAGTACGTCGGCCCGCGCCGCATCGTGGAGGTCGCCGTCAGCACCCTGGCCACCGACCGGGCGCTGCTGCTGCTCGGCGTGCCCGGCACGGCGAAGACGTGGGTCTCCGAGCATCTCGCCGCAGCCGTCAGCGGGGACTCGACGCTGCTCGTGCAGGGCACGGCCGGCACCGCGGAGGAGGCGGTCCGCTACGGCTGGAACTACGCGCAGCTGCTGGCGCAGGGGCCGACCCGCCAGGCACTCGTGCCCAGCCCCGTCATGCGGGCGATGGCCGAGGGCATGACGGCCCGGGTCGAGGAGCTGACCCGCATCCCGGCGGACGTGCAGGACACGCTGATCACCGTGCTGTCGGAGAAGACGCTGCCCATACCGGAGCTGGGCCAGGAGGTGCAGGCGGTCCGCGGTTTCAACCTCGTCGCCACCGCCAACGACCGCGACCGCGGGGTCAACGAGCTGTCCAGCGCGCTGCGCCGCCGCTTCAACACGGTGGTGCTGCCGCTGCCGGCCACCCCGGAGGCGGAGGTCGACATCGTCTCGCGCCGCGTCGGCCAGCTGGGCCGCTCCCTGGACCTGCCGGCCGCGCCCGACGGAGCCGCGGAGATCCGGCGGGTGGTCACCGTCTTCCGCGAACTGCGGGACGGCGTGACGGCCGACGGCCGCACGAAGGTCAAGTCGCCGTCGGGCACGCTGTCCACGGCGGAGGCGATCTCCGTGGTCACCGGCGGCCTCGCGCTCGCGGCGCACTTCGGCGACGGGGTGCTGCGCCCGGCCGACGTGGCGGCCGGGCTGCTCGGCGCGGTCGTGCGCGACCCCGCGGCGGACCGGGTGGTGTGGCAGGAGTACCTGGAGGCCGTCGTGCGGGAACGGGACGGCTGGCAGGACTTCTACCGTGCGTGCCGCGAGGTGTCGGCATGACCGGGCCGCTGCTGCTGGGCGTGCGCCACCACGGCCCGGGCTCGGCCCGCGCCGTACGGGCGGCGCTCGCGGCGCACCGGCCGAAGACCGTGCTGCTCGAAGGGCCGCCGGAGGCGGACGCCGTCCTCCATCTCGTGGGGAAGGCGGGCCTGCGGCCACCGGTCGCGCTGCTCGCCCACGTGGCCGGCGAGCCCGGCCGGTCGGCGTTCTGGCCGCTGGCCGCGTTCTCGCCGGAGTGGGTCGCGCTGCTCTGGGCTCAGGAACACGGCGTCCCGGTGCGCTTCATCGACCTGCCGGCGGCACACACCCTCGCGTTCGATGCCGACGAGCAGGCCGAGGACGACGCGGTACGGCTCGACCCGCTCGCCGTCCTCGCCGGGACCGCCGGCCACGACGATCCGGAGCGCTGGTGGGAGGACGTCGTCGAGCACCGCACGGGAGCGGGCGACGACCCGTTCGCGCCGTTCGCCGCGCTCGGAGAGGCGATGAGCGCGCTGCGCGCTGCGCACGGGGACGGCGGGCACCGCCGCGACCTGGTGCGCGAGGCGCACATGCGGCTGCGGCTGCGCGAGGCCTGCCGGGAAGTGGGCCGGGACGGCGTCGCCGTGGTCTGCGGCGCCTGGCACACACCGGCACTCGAGGCGCGCATGACCGTCGCCGCCGACCGGGCGTTGCTCAAGGGGCTGCCGAAGGCCAGGGTCGCGGTCACCTGGGTGCCGTGGACACACCGGCGGCTGGGCCGGCACAGCGGCTACGGCGCCGGCGTCACCTCGCCCGGCTGGTACGACCATCTGTTCGCCGCGCCCGACCGGCCCGTCGAGCGCTGGATGACCAAGGTCGCCGGCCTGCTGCGCGACGAGGGCCGGGCCGTCTCCCCGGCCCACGTCATCGAGGCCGTCCGGCTCGCCGGGACGCTGGCCGCCCTGCGCGGCCGGCCGCTCGCCGGGCTGACCGAGACCGTCGACGCCGTGCGGGCCGTCATGTGCGAGGGCTCCGACGTGCCGCTCGCGCTCGTGCGGGACCGCATGATCGTCGGCGACGTGCTGGGCGAGGTCCCCGACGACGCGCCGGCCGTTCCCCTGCAGCAGGACCTCGCCCGGCAGCAGAAGACGCTGCGGCTGCCCGCGCACGCCCGCGAGCGCACCCTCGACCTCGACCTGCGCAAGGATCTCGACGCCGCCCGCAGCCGCCTGCTGCACCGGCTGCGGCTGCTCGGCGTCGGCTGGGGCGAACCGGTCGCGTCCCGCGTCGCCGGCACCGGGACCTTCCGGGAGAGCTGGCTGCTGCGCTGGGAGCCGGAACTGGCGGTCCGGGTCGCGGAGGCCGGCGTGTGGGGCACCACGGTGGCCGGTGCCGCCACGGCCAGGGCCGAGTACGAGGCCGTCCGCAGCACCGCCCTCGCCGACGTCACCTCGCTCGCCGAACGCTGCCTGCCCGCGGACCTGCCGGACGCGCTGCCCGTCGTGCTGCGCGCGCTGGCCGACCGTGCCGCGCTCGACACCGACGTCGGGCACCTCGCGCAGGCGCTGCCCGCGCTCGTACGCACCGTGCGCTACGGCGACGTCCGCGGCACCGGCACGGCAGCGCCCGCCGAGGTCGCACTCGGGCTCGCCGAGCGGATCTGCGTCGGGCTGCCGCCCGCCTGCGCCTGGCTCGACGCCGACGGCTCGGCCCGGATGCGGCAGCAACTGGACGAGACCCACCGGGCGGTCGTGCTGCTCACCCGGCATCTCGGTGACGGACGGGGCAGCGGACTGCTCGCGCGCTGGCGCTCCGTGCTGCACTCGCTGGCCTCGCGGGACCGCGTTCCCGGCCTGCTGCGCGGCCGCTGCGCGCGGCTGCTCCTCGACGACGGGTCGCTGCCCGACGGCGAGGCCGCCCGCATGCTGGCGCTCGCCCTCTCACCGGGCACCCCGCCGGCGGAGGCGGCCGGCTGGATCGAGGGCTTCCTCTCGGACGGCGGCATGCTCCTCGTCCACGACCCGCGGCTGCTCTCCCTGGTGGACGACTGGCTGACCCGGGTACCTGCCGAGGCGTTCACCGACGTGCTGCCGCTGCTGCGGCGCACCTTCGGCGACTACGAGCCGGGGGAGCGCCGCACCCTGGGCGAGCTGGTGCGCCGCGGCCCGTCGGCCGCGCAGGCCCGCGGCACCCGCCTGCGCGAGGGGCTGCCGGGCTTCGGCCCGACCCTCGACCAGACGCGCGCCGACGCCGTGCTGCCGACCGTGCGGCTGCTGCTGGCAGCCGACCGGCACCCCGGAAGGAGGGCCGCGTGAACGGCGGCGACGAAGAGCGGCTGCGCCGCTGGCGGCTCGCGCTCGGCGCGGACGACGGCGCCGACGGCACCGGCCGTGCCCTGACCGGCGTCGACGCCGGCATGGACCGCACTCTCGAGGCGCTGTACGGCGCGGGCGCGGGACAGCGGACCGCCGGGCTGGGCGGATCGGCCCCGCAGGTGGCCCGCTGGCTGGGCGACGTGCGCAGCCACTTCCCCGGCTCCGTCGTGCAGGTGATGCAGCGCGACGCGATCGACCGGCTGGGCCTGTCGGCGCTCCTGACGGAGCCGGAGATGCTCGAGGCCGTGCAGGCGGACGTGCATCTCGTCGGCACGCTGCTCTCGCTGAGCAAGGCGATGCCGGAGGAGAGCCGCACCGCGGCCCGCGCCGTGGTGCGCCGCGTCGTCGAGGAGTTGGAGAGCAGGCTCGCGGCGCGCACCCGCGCGACGCTCACCGGCGCCCTGGACCGCTCCGCCAGGGCCGCGCGGCCGCGGCACCGCGACATCGACTGGAACCGGACCGTACGGGCGAACCTGCACCACTACCTTCCCGAGCAGCGCACCGTCGTGCCCGAGCGGCTCGTCGGCCACGCCCGCGCCGCCCGTTCGGCCGGCAAGGACGTCGTCCTGTGCATCGACCAGTCCGGTTCCATGGCCTCCTCCGTCGTCCACGCCTCGGTGTTCGGCGCCGTGCTGGCCTCGATGCGTTCGCTGAGCACCCGGCTCGTCGTCTTCGACACCTCCGTCGCCGACCTCACCGACGAACTGGACGATCCGGTGGACGTCCTGTTCGGCACCCGGCTCGGCGGCGGCACCGACATCAACCGCGCCCTGGCCTACTGCCAGTCGCGGATCACCCGCCCGGCGGAGACGGTCGTGGTCCTGATCAGCGACCTCTTCGAGGGCGGGATACGCGGGGAGATGCTCGGCCGGGTGGCGGCGATGAAGAACGCGGGCGTGCAGTTCGTCGCGCTGCTGGCCCTGTCCGACGAGGGGGCGCCGGCCTACGACCGTGAGCACGCCGCGGCGCTCGCCGCGCTGGGCGCGCCCGCGTTCGCCTGCACGCCCGACCTGTTCCCGGAGGTGATGGCCGCCGCGCTCGAGAAGCGCCCGCTGCCCGTGCCGGAAGGGTAGGGCCACACGGGTTGCCCGTACGCGAGTGCACAGCGTGTGCTCCCCGGCCCGGCGGACACCGGCTGTGACCGTTGTCACCGCTCAGGTGTGAGCTGGAATTTAGGCAGCGCTATGCCGCGGCGCTACTCTGCAAGGCGGACATGCCGCGCGCCACCGGCGACGCCGCGGCCACGCGGCACGCCCACGCTGTCAACGAACCGCGATACCACTGATTAAGGGGACGTACGCGCGTGGACCTGTTCGAGTACCAGGCGAGGGACATCTTCGCCAAGCATGACGTACCGGTGCTGGCCGGTGAAGTCATCGACACGCCCGAGGCGGCGCGCGAGGTGACCGAGCGACTCGGCGGTCGCGCGGTCGTCAAGGCGCAGGTGAAGACCGGCGGCCGCGGCAAGGCCGGCGGCGTGAAGCTGGCCTCCGACGCGGACGACGCCGTCGAGAAGGCCCGGGCCATCCTGGGCATGGACATCAAGGGCCACACGGTCCACAAGGTGATGCTGGCGCAGACCGCCGACATCGCCGAGGAGTACTACGTCTCCTTCCTCCTGGACCGCACCAACCGGACCTTCCTCGCGATGGCGTCCGTCGAGGGCGGCGTGGAGATCGAGGAGGTCGCGGCGACCAAGCCCGAGGCCCTTGCCAAGATCCCGGTCGACGCCATCGAGGGTGTCACCGAGGCCAAGGCCCGCGAGATCGCCGAGGCCGCGAGGTTCCCGGCCGAGCTGCACGACCAGATCGTGAACGTGCTGCAGAAGCTGTGGGACGTCTTCATCAAGGAGGACGCCCTCCTGGTCGAGGTCAACCCGCTGGTCAAGACCGCCGACGGCAAGGTCATCGCGCTTGACGGCAAGGTGTCCCTGGACGCGAACGCCGAGTTCCGCCAGCCGGACCACGCCGCGCTGGAGGACAAGGCCGCCGCCAACCCGCTCGAGGCGGCCGCCAAGGCCAAGGGCCTGAACTACGTCAAGCTCGACGGCCAGGTCGGCATCATCGGCAACGGCGCGGGCCTGGTCATGTCCACCCTCGACGTCGTCGCGTACGCCGGTGAGGCGCACAGCAACGTCAAGCCG
>DASSBO010000442.1:0-11831 GCA_035698655.1 Streptomyces sp. | reverse complement strand
CAGCTTCAGCGGGTACTGGGTGCCCGCTCCGAGACTGCCGGCGACGAACCGGGCCAGTCCGGTCGTCAGCGTCTCGTACTGCGGTGACTGGGCCGCCGACAGGTAGTGCGTGAACTCGTTCCACGAACTCTGGAACGACAGGATCGTCAGCGTGATCAGCGCCGGCCTGGCCATCGGCAGCACCACCGACCAGAACGTGCGGAAGACGCCTGCGCCGTCGATCCGCGCCGCCTCCTCCATCTCGCGGGGAATCGACTCGAAGAACTGCTTCATGATGAAGATCCCCGCAGCGTCCACCATGATCGGCACGATCATCGCCATGTAGGTGTCGAAGATCCCGAGGGTGTTGAGCACCAGGAACTTCGGGATGAGCAACACCACCCCGGGCACTGCCATGATGCTGAGCAGCAGTGTGAACAGCGCGCGCCGGCCGCGGAACCGCAGCCGGGCCAGCGCGTATCCGGCCATCGAGTCGAACAGCAGCCGTCCGCCGGTGACCAGCACCGTGATGAACACCGAGTTGCCCAGCCAGCGCAGGAACGGCACACCGTCGCCGCTGCCGAGACCGAACAGCCGGCGGTAGGCGTCCAGCGTCGCCGGCCCGGGGACCAACGACAGCGGGTGCGCGCTCGCGTCCGGGCTGGTCTTGAACGAGGTGGCCACCTGGATCGCGAACGGCAGCGCGTACAGCAGGGCCGCCGCCGTCAGCGTTCCGTACACCGCGACGCGCCGCACCGTCGCCGACGTCGTCAGGGATCGCGCGCTCATCGGCCGTCGCCTCCGTCCCGGTCGCGTACCACGAAGCGCTGCAGGGCGGTGAACGCGAGGATGATCACCAGCAGCACGAATGCGATGGCCGCGCCCTTGCCGTACTGCGCGTTGTCGAAGCCCTCGGTGTACGACAGGTACGCCGGGGTGAGCGTGGTGTTGGCCGGATCGCCCTGGCTCATCACGTACACCTGGTCGAAGACCTGCCAGGTGCTGATCAGGCCGAGCGTGACGACCAGGAACATCACCGGCCGCAGCGCGGGCAGCGTCACGTGCCGGAAGACGCCCCAGCGGCCGGCGCCGTCGATGCGGGCGGCCTCCTCCAGTTCGGCGGGCACGTCCTGCAGCGCGGCGAGGAAGATCAGCATGAACGTACCCGAAGTGGTCCACACCGCCAGCAGGATGATGGTGCACATCGCGATCGACGGGCCGGCCAGCCAGTCCCACCAGGACAGGCCCAGCACGCCCCCGTCGGCCAGCGCGTGCGGCGGGTGCGAGAGGTCGACCAGGCCGGCGCCGTCCAGCACCGTCCACGTCAGGCCGTGCGCGTCGGTGAACCAGTTCGGGCCGTCGACGCCCACGTACCCGAGCAGTTCGTTGACCGCGCCGCTGCCCTGGAAGAGGAACAGGAAGATCGTGGAGATGGCGATGGAACTGGTCACCGACGGGAAGTAGAAGGCCGTGCGGAACGCGCTCTTCGCCTTCAGCACCTTCTGGTTGACCGCGATCGCCAGGCCCAGGGCCAGCACCGTCTGCAGCGGGACGACCAGCAGCACGTAGTAGAGCGTGTTGCGCATCGAGACCATGAACAGGTCGCGGTCCAGGCCGTCCCGGGTCATCAGGTCGGCGTAGTTGTCGAGCCCGACGAAATCCTCGGTGGAGGTGAACGGGTTCGACTGGCCGTCCCAGTGCAGCAGGCTGACCCACAGCGCCATCAGGATCGGCGCGAGGAGGAACAGCCCGAGGACGGTGACCGCCGGGCTGACGAACAGCCAGCCCCACCGGCCCTCCCGGCCGCGGATGCCGCGGCGGGGGCCGCCCCCGCCCCGCCGCGCCGGTGCGGGCGGGGCGGAGCGGCGGGCCGACGGTGTACTGAGCACGCTCATCGGCTCAGCGCCCGCTTTCCATGGCCTGCTCGCCGTTGCGCTGCAGTTCCTCGAGCATCTTGGCCGGGTCGCCGGTGCGCAGCGTCGCCAGGTCGGTGTCGAACTGCTTGAGCACCTTGTCGAACCCGGGGAGGGTGACGGGCCCCTGCCCGTACTTCGTGCCGGCGACGAAGGCGGCCTTGTCCGGGAACTGCTTCCGGTAGTCGGCCAGCGCGTCGGTGCGTGAGGGCATCACGCCGAAGGCCTTGGCGAAGGTCATCTGCTGCTTCGCGGAGGTCAGTGAGCGGACGAGGTCGACGGCGGCCTTGTGGTGTGCGCTCTTCTTCGCCACGCCCCAGCAGGTGCTGAACGACAGCGTGCCCTTGCCGGCCGGCCCGGCGGGCAGCTCGACGAGCCTGTAGTCCACGTCGGGGAAGTCGTGACTCAACGCCCCGACCAGCCAGTTGCCCTCGATGGTCATGGCGGCCCGGCCCTTGCCGAACGCCTCGCCGCCCCAGCCGGCGTCGACCTGCTTGGAGTACTTCAGCGTGCCCTTTTTGAGCATCTCCTGCACGAACTGCAGGGCCTTGAGGTTCGCGGCGGAGTCCGCGGTCATCTTCGTCTGGCCGGTGTTCGTGATCCAGCCGCCGTTCTGTTTCATGAACGCGCCGATGCGGTTGTAGGTCGGGTCGAAGACCAGGCCCGTCACCTTGCCGTCGGTGAGCTTGGCGGCGACGCTCTGCAGATCCTGCCAGTTCTCCGGTATGTCGGCGTCCGTCAGCCCGGCCTGCTTCCACAGGTCGGTGTTGATGGCGAGAGCGAGCGTCGAGGAGTCCTTGGGAACGCAGACCAGCTTCCCGTCGTGGGTGAAGGAGGCGCGCAGCCCCTCGGAGAACTTCGCGGCGTCGTCCAGCCGGTCGCCGTACGGGTAGAGGGACCCGCCGTCGGCGTAGTTGGCGAACTGGTCGGAGGAGACGTAGAAGACGTCCGGCGGCTCGCCGCCGGCCAGGGACTGCCCCAGCTGCTGGTTGAGGTCCTGCGCGATCTGCACGGTGACCTCGTTGCCGGTCTTCTTCTCCCAGCCCTTGACGGCGGCCTTGACCGAGTCGCCCTCGGCGGCCGTGGACGAGCCGATCATCACGGTCAGGTGCTGCTTCCCGGTGTCGTCCTGTTCGGTCTTCCCGCTGCTGCCGAACTGGGAACCGCACGCGGACAGGACGAGGACCGCACTGCGACGAGCGCGGCGGCGCGAAGGTACGGACGCATGATGCCTCCAGGAGGTGAGCGGTGAACGGACGTGGGGACGGGGGCGGTTCAGGCCGCGGGCGGCCGGGTGCTTTCGCGGACGACGAGCTGCGGGGCGAGCAGGGCGTGGCGCGCGGGGCCGCCGGGGTCGGCGATCCGGTCGAGCAGCAGCCGCACGCACTCACGGCCCAGGCGTTCCAGCGGCTGCGACAGGGTGGTCAGGGCGGGGCGGAGCAGTGCGGCGACGGGCGCGTCGTCGAAGCCGACGACGGACAGCCGGTCGCCCAGGTCCTCGCCGCGCTCGTGCAGCGCCTGGTAACACCCCATGGCCAGCATGTCGCTGGCGGCGAGGACGGCGGTGGCCGGCGTGGCCTCCAGCAGGGTGTGGGCGGCGGCGGTGGCTGCCTCGAGGCTGTCGGCGGCCTCCAGCCGCAGCCCGTCGGACGGCAGTCCGTGCCGGGCCAGCGCCTCGCGCCAGCCCCGCGCGCGGTCGTCGCCGACACCGGAGCCCTCCGGCCAGCCGAGGAACGCGATGTGCCGGTGGCCGAGGGCGGTCAGGTGGTCGACGGCCGCGGAGGTGCCGTGTGCGCCGTCCACGTCGACCCAGTCGCCCGCGCCGCCGGGCCCCCAGTCGCGGCCGAACGCGACGAACGGGATGCCGCGTTCGTGCAGCCAGGCCTGCCGCCGGTCGCCGCGCACGGTGTTGGCCAGCACGAAGGCGTCGACGGAGTCCTCACGCAGCAGCTCGGCGTACGCCTCGGTCTCCGGCTCGCCGCCGGGGGAGGGGAACAGCAGCACCCGGTAGCCGGCCTCGTCGAGGCTCTCCGTCAGCGCGTGCAGGAACCGGTCCAGCACCGGGGTCGCGGCCCGGCCGGCGCTCGGCTGGATCGCGTAGCCGACGAGCCTGCTGGAGCGGGTGCGCAGCGAGCGGGCCGCGCGGTGCGGCCGGTAGCCGAGCTCGTCGACGGTCTCCCGCACCCGGCGCAGGGTCTCCGGGCGCAGCAGTTCGGGGGTGTTGAGGGCGTTGGAGACCGTCTGCCGGGAGACGCCTGCCCGGGCGGCGACCATGGCCATGGTGACGGACGGCCCGTCATCTCTCGCGTGTGCCCGGTCCTCCGTCAACGCCCCGTCCTCCTCCGGTCGAAGAAATGTGATCGATCCAACCACTTTCGCGAGGCCTACCCCGCCGGGTTATCGTGCGATTTGATCGATCCAATTGGCGAAGAGATTGGCTGCCGATGCACAGCGATGTCAAGGGCCGCGCAGACACCGGTCCGGCTGACGCGAGGACCGGACTGCAGCCCTTCCTGCACGACGCAGCCGTGGTGCTCGCGGCCCCCGCCGTCGCACTGTCACGGCCCGACGGGCAGATGCAGCGTGGCGTGGACGGTTTCTTCCACGGCGACCGGCGCTTCCTCTCCCGACTCGAGGTGGCGTTCCCCGGCGTCCCGGCCGCACCGGTCGGCGGCGGCAGCCTCGACGCGGCGTCCGCCGCGTTCCGCACGGTGCTGCGCGGCCTCGGCGAGACCACCCCCGACCCGGCCGTCACCGCCCGGCGCCTGCGCCGGGTGCGCACCGACGGCATGGCGGAGACCGTCGAACTCGCCAACGCCGGACGGCAGAGCGTGACGGTGACCCTCGTCGTCCGGGCCGCCGCCGACTTCGCGTCCATGGACGACGTCAAGGCCGGCCGTCCCGTCGCCGAAGCCCCCGCCGCCGCAGCCGGCACCGGCGGCCTGCACTGGGCGGACGGCGACCTGACGTCCCGCCTGACCTGCTCCCCGGCACCGGACGCCCGCGATGTCACCGCGGGCGAGCTGCGCTGGGAGGTGACGCTCGACCCCGGCGCCGAGTGGTCCGTCGACCTCGACTGCACGCTCACCGACCACGCCGGCTTCCCGTTCGCCCCGGCACCGGCCGGCGCCCGCCCGTGGAGCGAACCGCGGCTGCGGCTGCCCGACCACCGCTTCCCCCGGCTGCTCGCCCGCTCCCTCGACGACCTGCGCGGCCTCCTGCTCACCGACCCGCGCGCGGACGGCGGCGGCGACGCCTTCCTCGCCGCCGGCGCCCCCTGGTACCTCACCCTCTTCGGGCGCGACTCCCTCATCGCCGCCCGCATGCTGCTCCCGCTCGGCACCGACCTCGCCGCCGGCACGCTGCGCACCCTCGCCCGCCGCCAGGGCCGCGAGACGCGGCCCGAGACCGAGGAACAGCCCGGCAAGATCCTCCACGAGATCCGCCGGCAGCCCCTCGGACCGGACGACCGGGCCGCGCTGCCGCCCCTCTACTACGGCACGATCGACGCGACGCCCCTGTGGCTGGTGCTGCTGCACGACGCCTGGCGCTGGGGCCTCCCCGACGAACAGGTCGCCGGTCTCCTGCCGCACGCCGAGGCCGCGCTCGCGTGGATGGCGGAACACGGCGACGCCGACGGCGACGGCCTGCTGGAGTACGTCGACAGCACCGGACGCGGCCTGGCCAATCAGGGCTGGAAGGACTCGGCCGACTCCGTGCGCCGCCGCGACGGCCGGCTCGCCACCCCGCCCGTCGCCCTCAGCGAGGTGCAGGCCAACGCGTACGAGGCCGCGGTCGGCGGCGCCGCCCTGCTGCGCGCCTTCGGCCGGCCCGGCGCCGACCGCTGGGAGGAGTGGGCCGACCGGCTCCGCCGCCGCTTCCGCGAGTGCTTCTGGCTCGAGGACGAGCAAGGCCCCTACTGTGCCGCCGCGCTCGACGGCGACAAGCAGCCCATGGACACCGACACCTCCAGCAACGGGCAGCTGCTCGGCACCGGCCTGCTCTCCGACGAGGAGAGCGCGCTGCTCGCCCGGCGCATGGTCACCGGCGAACTGGACTGCGGCTTCGGCCTGCGCACCCTCGGCCCTGGCGCCACCGGCTTCAACCCGCTCGGCTACCACATCGGATCGGTCTGGCCGCACGACACGGCACTCGCCGTACACGGCCTGACCCGTGCCGGGTTCGGCGCCGAGGCCGGCTCACTGGTGCGCGGCCTGCTCGCCGCGTCCGAGGCCTTCGACGCCCGGCTGCCGGAACTCTTCGCCGGCCACGGCACCGCCGCCGACCCGGCCGGCCCGTCCCCCTACCCGGCGTCCTGCCGCCCGCAGTCCTGGGCGGCCGCCTCCGCCGTCCAACTGCTGGCCTCCACCCTCGGGCTGGCCGCCGACGTCCCGGGCGGCACCCTGACGGTCGCCCCGACGGCCCCCGCGGACTGGCGTCCGCTGACGGTGGACGGCCTGCGCGTGGCGGGCCATCCGCTGTCCGTCACCCTCCCGGCGGACGGCCCCCCGACGGCCACGACGCCGGCCGAGCTGGAGGTGCGCCTCACCTGACGGAGGGCGCCTCTTCAGGCCCCGTCCTCGACGTCCACGCCGTATCCGCGCGCGAGGGCGTCGAGGCCGTGGTCGTATCCCTGGCCGACCGCGCGCAGCCGCCAGAGCGGGCCGCGCCGATACAACTCGGCAAGCAGCAAGGTCCGTTCGGTGGTCGCCGCGTCCAGCGTCGCCTGCGCGAGGGGCGCGGCCGTGCCGCCCGGCCCGGCCGTGATCTGGACGGCGCCCACGTCGCCGAACGTGGCGCTCCCGTCGATCGCCGCGGCGATGACCACCTTGCGCGTGGAGGGCGGCAGCGCGGCCAGTTCGGCCGTCACCGTCTGCTCCGTCGGTCCGTCCGTCAGCAGCCGCACGGTGCCGGCCGGGTTCTCGGGCGCGCCGTAGAAGACGAAGTCCTCGTCGAAGGCGACCTGGTCGTCCTCGTCCAGGACGAAGGCGACGACGTCGATGCCGCACTCCGTCTGCTGCCCCCAGGTGGCGGTCACGTTCCAGTTCGGCTTGTGCGGGCCGCACGGCAGGTCCACGACCCCGCCGCGCGGCAGCACCTTCGGCGAAAGCCGCCAGCCGGTGTGGGTGCGCGGCGCGGACGTCGGCTCGTCCAGCCAGCCCACGTCGTAGGTGGGCAGGTCGAGTTCGGCGATCCGCCGCATCCGGCGGTCCGCCTCGCCGCCGGACAGCACGACGACGTCCGTGACCTTGGCGGACAGGTTCACCGCCGCCGCTCCGCCCAGCTCCACGACGCGGCTGCGCGCGGCGACGGCGTTCGGGTGCGAGCCGCCGAGCACCAGGACGCGCCGGTCCTTCAGCGGCTTCGTCGGACCGGCCGGCTCCGCCGCCCGCGCGGCGGGGACGGCGGCGGGGGCGGAAGCAGCCGCCGCCGCGGGCTTCGGCTCGGCGGACTCCGCCGACTCGTGGGCCGTGCCCGGCCGGACGTCGTCCAGCAGACGCAGGAACTCCCGCTCGTCGATCACCGGAACGCCCGCGTCCCGCGCCCGCCGTGCCTTGCCGGACGCCGAATCCCGGTCGTTGGTGACCAGCACGCTGGTGAACCGGCTGACCGACGACATCGAGTTCAGCCCGGCAGCCACCGCCCGCGCGGTCAACTCCGCCCGGGAGACGGCCGTCTCGCCGGTGACGGCCACCTTCATGCCCTGCACCAGCGGCCCGCCGGGCACGAACCGCCCGGGGCTGCGGTAGGCGCACGGCGTCTTGGGCGGCTGCGGCGCCCACTGCGCGTCCTGACGCGGCGGACAGGCCACGAACGGCAGCGGCAGCCCCAGCCGTGCCGCCTCCCCGAGGGTCGCGCGCAGCACCCCGGACAGCACCCGGGTGTCGTCCAGCGCGTCATGCGCCCGGTGCTGCGCGACGCCGTAGTGAGCGGCGAGCGTGCCCAGCTTCAGGTCGCCGGTGGGCGGATCCACGCTCCGGTTCAGCGCGAGCGTGCACATCCGCCGGCTTACCGGTAGGAAACTGCGGGCACGGGCGAACTCGTGGGCGAGGAAGTCGTAGTCGAACTGGGCGTTGTGCGCGACCATGACGCGGCCCTCGAGCATGCCGCCGATCCGCTCGGCCACATCCTCGAACCGGGGCGCGCCGCGCAGCCGTTCGGCCGTCAGCCCGTGCACCTCCACCGGCCCGGGATCGCACCCGGGATCGAGAAGGGTGGAGAACTCCCCGGTCTGCTTCCCGTCGGGCCCGACGGTCACCACGGCGACGGACAACACGCGATGCTGCCGGGGCACCAGCCCGGACGTTTCCACATCGACGAGCGCCCAATCGTGCGCGTAGCCATGCATGTCGGGCAGATCGGGCGCGGCCGAGGCGAGAGTCATGAAGCAACAATGAAGGAGCCTTCACACCTTCTTCAACCCGAACGGCTCAACGGCGCCCCGCCCGCTGTGCCGCACCTCGCGATGGCCCGGGCCCAGGTCGCGAGCTCCGTCGGGGAGGATGGCGGTCATGGCTACCTCCACCGCTGCCGGCCGCACCGGATTCGCTGCCCGGGACTGGATCCTGGTCGCCGTCGTCGCGGCGCTGTGGGGCTCGTCCTTCCTGCTGATCAAGGTGGGCGTGCACGACCTCGCGCCGGCCACCGTGGCGTGGCTGCGCCTGCTGTTCGGAGCAGCCGCCCTGAGCCTCGTCCCGGCGGCCAGGCAGCCCCTGCGCCGACGAGCCGACCGCGGAAGGGTCGCCCTGCTGGGCGTGATCTGGATGGCCGTGCCGTTCGTCCTCTTCCCGCTGGCCGAACAGTCGATCTCCTCCGCGCTGGCCGGCATGATCAACGGGGCCACGCCGCTGTTCACGGCGGTCATCGCGGCCTGCTGGGCGCGCAGGCTGCCCGGCCGCAGCGTGACCGCGGGGCTGGCAGTCGGCTTCGTCGGCGTCCTCGCCGTCAACCTGCCCGCCGCCCGCGGCGGGGCGAGCGTGGCGGGCATCGTCATGGTGCTGGCCGCAGCCCTCTGCTACGGCGTGGCGTTCAACCTCGCCGAACCGCTGGAGACCCGCAACGGACCGTTGCCGGTCATCTTCCGCGCGATGGTGGTCGCTCTCGTCGCCGAGACCCCGGCCGGGATCGTCGGGTTCGCCGAGTCCACGCCCACCGTGAGCGTCATGCTGGCGATGCTGGTCCTCGGCGCGCTGTGCACCGGCGCCGCGTTCGTCGCGTTCACCACCCTGGTCGGCCGGGTCGGTGCGAGCCGCGCCTCGGTGACCGTCTACATCGTCCCGGTGGTGGCCATCGTGCTCGGCGTCACCGTTCGCGGCGAGCCGATCGCCGCGCTGTCGCTGGCCGGCATCGCCCTCGTTCTCCTGGGCGCCTACCTCACCGGCCGCCGCAGCGGCACCTCCACACCCGAGAGCCTCTGACACCGTGGGCGGGATGCGAGTTCTGCTGCTGGACGCGGCCCCAGGCGCGTTGCTCGACCGCGAACTGGAGCGGCTGCTGGGCCACGGGCTCACCGTGACGCTCAACCTCCGGCGGGTGGACGACGAGGCGCGGGTGCGCGCGGCATGGGCGGACCGGATCGGCCTCACCGACGTCGACCTCTTCGACGAGTCGGCCCTGGTCGCCGAGACGACACGGGACGGGCGCGGCTACGACGCCGTCAAGTCCCGGGGCGGCGCGCCGCTGCGCGCCCGCTTCCTGGCGGCCGCCGCCGACCCCTCGCTGTGCAGCCCGCTGCGGGTCATCGGCCGGGCCGGTGCCGGCACCGACCACGTCGACCTGTCCGCCGCCGCCCGGCACGGCGTGACCGTCACGCACACACCCGGCTCGAACGCCGACGCGGTCGCCGAGTTCGCGATAGGACAACTGCTCGCGCTCACGCGGCGCCTGCGCGAACTGGACGCCGCCGCGCACGATGGCAGGTGGCAAGCGGTCACGGTGCCGCCGCCCGAGCTGTCGGAACTGACGCTGGGCCTCGTCGGCCTGGGGCGGATCGGCTCCGCGCTGGCCGAGAGGGCGGCCGCCCTCGGCATGACCGTCCAGGGCCTGACGCGGCACCCGGAGCGGCTGACGTCCGTACGGCCGGCGGCCTCCCTCGACGAACTGCTCGCCACCAGCGACGCCGTCTCCCTGCACGTGCCGCTGACCGCGCGGACGCGCGGGCTGATCGGCCGGTCCGAACTGGCCCGGATGCGCCCGGGTTCGGTGCTGCTGAACACCGCCCGCGGCGGCATCGTCGACGAGCAGGCACTGGCCGACGCGCTGCGCGACCCGGCGCACCCGCTGACCGCCGCCGCCGTCGACACGTTCGCGCACGAGCACGCCACGTTCGCCTCCCCGCTCTTCGGACTGCCCAACGCCCTGCTGACCCCGCACGCAGCGGGCATGACCCGCCGCGCCATGTCGGATGCCGCCCTCCGCTGCGCCGACCACATCGCGGCCCTGCTCGCCGGCCGCCCGGCCGGCGTCCCCGTCGCCACGAGTTGTTAACGTCCCTGCCCGTGGACGAAACGGTGTACGTGGGGAAGGCGGGCCCGGACGCGGCCCTGGACAGGGGCTGGCTGCTCGGGCACTTCAAGGACGCCGACGACCCCAGGCACAGCACAGACGTGGAGATCAAGTGGGGCGTCCACCCGGTGGGCGACCGGCGGGCGCAGTGGGCGCGCGGCGAGAAGCGGACGGCGCTGCTCGTCCTCATCAGCGGCCGCTTCCACGTCGAGCTCCCCGACCGCACTGTCGTGCTGACGCGGCAGGGGGACTACGTCGTGTGGGGGCGGGGCGTGGACCACTCCTGGTACGCGGCGGAGGAGTCGGTCGTGCTGACGGTGCGCTGGCCCTCCATCCCCGGCTACGCGGTGCCATAGGGCAGTGGGGCGCGCTACCGTCGGCCCGTGGCCGACAGACCTGCCGACAGACCGCAGCAACACGTCGAACCCCTCCCCTTGCTGGTCAGAGCAGCCGGGAGCGGGCCGATAGAGGTCGCCTCGGCGAACCTCACCCCCACCCTCCCCGGCGACCTGGCGGGCCGGCTGCACGCCTGGTCGGATGCCCGTCCGCCGGACGGCTTCCCGTCACGGCCGGCCCTGCGCAAGCACGTCCGCCAGGGCCTGCAGATCACGCAGGCCCTGGCGAAGCACCTCGGCCCGGCATGGGAGGTTCAGTACTGGGACGAGCGGCACGCGTCCGCGAAGTTCGTCTGCTGGGGGTGCGGAAAGGCCTGCTGGACCCGCGAGGCACACGGGCTTCCGCCGCACCCGCTCGACATCGCCGTCGTCGGCGAGTACCAAGCGGGGCCGCTGCGCGCGGACGGCTTCGGGGACTTCCAGCCGGACGATCCCGTGGCCGGCCTCGACCTGCCGGGCGACCTCGTCGAGGGTTTCCGCGCCTGGTCGGCCGACGTCGACGCCCACACGGAGCAGCACGACGAGGCCTGGCGGCGGGAGCTGGACCGGCGCGGCGAGCATCTCGCCCACCGCCTGGCGGCGGCAGCGGGCCCCGGCCGGACCGTGCGCTACCTGGGCCTGTGAAGCGCCGCCGCCCCGGCGGCGAAGGCCGCCCAGGCCGGGGCGGACACGGCGAGCGAGGCGAGGCGGGTGTCCTTGGAGTCCCGCACGAGCACGGCGTGCGGCCGCATGGCCACCTCGACGCAGTTGTCGCCTCCGCCACCGCTGTAACTGCTCTTGAACCAGGCCGGTTCAGTGCTGCTCATAGTGCCCCTCGCATCTGCTCCAGAAGGTCCGTGCTCGCCTGCCGGCTGAGAGCCTGCGCACGCATCCTTCCATAGCGCTGCAGCATCGCGCTGACTGCTTTCGGTGCTGTGATGAGCGTGCTCGCCTCGTGCCCTTCGACGTAGCCGATCCATCGGTTGTCGGGCGTCTCCGCGAGGTACATCGAGCCTTCGAAGCCGCTGTGGTCTTCCTGGCACAACGGCATGACCTGAAT
>DASSBO010000441.1:0-4241 GCA_035698655.1 Streptomyces sp. | reverse complement strand
CGTCCACGTCGCCCGTCCGCGTCGCCTAGCCGGGCGCTGAGCCGGGGGCCGGTTTTGACCGGCGGGTGGCGGCCCGGTATTCTGCCAGTTCGTTATGTGTATTGGCTTGCTCATTCTCACGTGAGGGGCCCTTACACCGGCCACAGCGGCCGACGAGCACGACGAGCATCCGGAATGCGTCACCGTGATGCGGTCAGCTGCGCCGTCGGCCAGGTGTCCATGTCAGGACCCATCACAAGAAGAAGCGAAGGCTACTACCGTGCGTACGTACAGCCCCAAGCCCGGCGACGTCCAGCGCCAGTGGCACGTCATCGACGCCCAGGACGTCGTCCTGGGCCGTCTCGCCACCCAGGCCGCCACCCTTCTGCGGGGCAAGCACAAGCCGGTGTACGCGCCGCACGTCGACGCTGGTGACTTCGTCATCATCATCAACGCCGACAAGGTGCACCTCTCCGGCAACAAGCGGACCCAGAAGATGGCCTACCGCCACTCCGGCTACCCGGGCGGTCTGCGGTCCGTCCGCTACGACGACCTGCTGGCGAAGAACCCGGAGAAGGCCGTGGAGAAGGCCGTCAAGGGCATGCTCCCGAAGAACTCCCTGGGCCGTCAGATGCTCTCCAAGCTGAAGGTGTACGCGGGTGACCAGCACCCGCACGGCGCCCAGCAGCCGGTCCCGTTCGAGATCAGCCAGGTCGCGCAGTAAGTCCGGCCACCCCCAACGACTGAAGAGAATCCGAGGAGAACTCGTGGCCGAGACCACCGCAGAGACCCCCGTCGAAGACGTGCAGGAATACACGACCGAGACCCCCGAGGCGCCTCAGGAGTACACCTCCGAGTCCCTCGCGTCGCAGTTCGGTGAGCCGCAGCCGGCCGCCGGCACCGGTCGCCGCAAGAACGCCATCGCCCGCGTGCGCATCGTGCCGGGCAGCGGCAAGTGGAAGATCAACGGTCGCACCCTCGAGGGCTACTTCCCCAACAAGGTGCACCAGCAGGAAGTCAACGAGCCCTTCAAGGTGCTCGAGCTGGACGACCGCTACGACATCGTCGCCCGCATCTCCGGCGGCGGCATCTCGGGTCAGGCCGGCGCCCTGCGGCTCGGCGTGGCCCGTGCGCTCAACGAGGCGGACGTGGACAACAACCGCGGCCCGCTGAAGAAGGCCGGCTTCCTGACGCGCGACGCCCGCGCCGTCGAGCGGAAGAAGGCCGGTCTGAAGAAGGCCCGCAAGGGTACGCAGTACAGCAAGCGCTGACGCCTGCACCGGCGCCGGGTCCCGCCCGACCCCGCGCCTCGTCGTGACGACGCCCCGGCGGCACGCATCCGTGTGCCGCCGGGGCGTCATCCTTTATCCGCGCCTGCCGCTGTGCGTATACCTGGCGCGTACATCACGATTGGCCATGCGGGGCGCCCGCGCCACGCTCGAACGCTCGGAGGAACACCAGTGGCACGACTCTTCGGTACGGACGGTGTGCGCGGCGTCGCGAACGACGGTCTGACGGCCGAGATGGCCCTGGGGCTGTCGGTCGCGGCGGCGCACGTGCTCGCCGAGGTGGGGACCTTCGAGGGCCACCGGCCGGTGGCCGTGGTCGGACGGGATCCCCGCGCGTCCGGAGAGTTCCTGGAGGCCGCCGTGGTGGCCGGCCTGGCCAGCGCCGGCGTGGACGTGCTGCGGGTGGGCGTGCTGCCGACGCCGGCCGTCGCCTACCTGACCGGGGCGCTGGGCGCCGACGTCGGCGTGATGCTCTCCGCGAGCCACAACCCGATGCCCGACAACGGAGTGAAGTTCTTCGCCCGCGGTGGTCACAAGCTCGCCGACGAGCTGGAGGACCGCATCGAGAAGGTCTACCGGGAGCATGCCGCCGGCGAGGCGTGGGACCGGCCCACCGGCGCCGGCGTGGGACGCGTCCGCGAGTACGACGAGGGCTTCGACAACTACGTGGCCCACCTGATCGGCGTCCTGCCCAACCGGCTGGACGGGCTGAAGGTCGTCATCGACGGCGCCCACGGCGCGGCCGCCCGTGTCTCACCGGAGGCCTTCGCACGTGCCGGCGCCGACGTCGTCACGATCGGCACCGAGCCCGACGGGCTCAACATCAACGACCGGTGCGGCTCCACCCACCTGGACGGTCTGCGTGCGGCCGTCGTCGAACACGGCGCCGACCTGGGCGTCGCCCACGACGGCGACGCCGACCGCTGCCTGGCCGTCGACGCGGACGGCCAGGAGGTCGACGGCGACCAGATCCTCGCCGTCCTCGGCCTGGGCATGAAGGAGGCCGGCACGCTGCGGAAGAACACCGTGGTGGCCACCGTCATGTCCAACCTCGGCTTCAAGCTCGCCATGGAACGCGAGGGCATCGACCTGCTGCAGACCGCCGTCGGCGACCGCTACGTGCTGGAGGAGATGAAGCGCGGCGGCTACTCGCTCGGCGGCGAGCAGTCCGGCCACGTCATCGTCCTCGACCACGCCACCACCGGCGACGGCACCCTCACCGGCCTCATGCTGGCCGCCCGCGTCGCCGCCACCGGCCGCCCGCTCGCCGAGCTGGCGAAGGTCATGGAGCGGCTGCCGCAGGTCCTGGTCAACGTCCGTGACGTCGACAAGAGCCGCGTCAACACCTCCGCCGAGCTGGCCACGTCCGTCGCCGACGCCGAGCGCGAGCTGGGCGAGACCGGCCGCGTGCTGCTGCGCTCCTCCGGCACCGAGCCGGTCGTGCGGGTGATGGTCGAGGCCGCGGAGGCCGAGCTGGCACGCGCCGTCGCCGACCGGCTCGCCGACGTCGTCAAACGCGTGCTCGGCTGATCACGGCTTCCCCCCGGTTGTGTCGAAGGGGTGTACGCGGGTCCACGGGCCCGCTACATTCCCCCAATCGGCCCTACCTCTGGGGGAACCATGGCCTCACTCCTGGCCCGCGTCCGCCGTGCCCGTGACCGGCCCGCCCGGCGGGGCGCCGTGCAGCACACCTGCCGGGCCCACGAGGACATCGCGGCGGACCTGCCCGACGACGACGTCGGCGAAGAGCTCACCGACGCGCTCGACCTCTACGTCATGGGCAGCAAGCCGCGCTGCGAGGAGGCCGAGTACCTCGACCTGATACAGGCCGCGATAGACCGCCACGCCGGCGGACACTGACACCACCGGCCACACACCACCGGCCGCGCCACCTCGCGAGAGACCCGGCGGCGGCCGATACCCTCGCCCCATGTGCGGAATCGTCGGTTACGTGGGAGGGCAGTCGGCCCTCGATGTGGTCATCGCCGGTCTGCGGCGGCTGGAGTACCGGGGCTACGACTCGGCCGGCGTCGCGGTCCTCGCCGACGGCGGGCTCGCCGCGGCGAAGAAGGCGGGCAAGCTCGCCAACCTCGAGAAGGAGCTGCTCGAGCACCCGCTGCCCGCCGGCAGCACGGGCATCGGCCATACCCGCTGGGCCACCCACGGCGCGCCCAACGACCCCAACGCCCACCCGCACCTGGACAACTCGGGCCAGGTCGCCGTCGTCCACAACGGCATCATCGAGAACTTCGCCGATCTCCGCGCCGAGCTAACGGAGCGCGGCCACGCCCTCGCCTCGGAGACCGACACCGAGGTCGTCGCCCACCTGCTGGCCGAGTGCCACTCCGCCAGCGGCGACCTCGCCGAGGCCATGCGGCAGGTCTGCCGCCGCCTGGAGGGCGCCTTCACCCTGGTGGCGGCCTGTGCGGACGACCCGGACGTCGTCGTCGGCGCCCGCCGCAACTCGCCGCTGGTCGTCGGCGTCGGGGACGGCGAGAGCTTCCTCGCCTCCGACGTCGCCGCCTTCATCGCGCACACCCGCGAGGCGATCGAGCTGGGCCAGGACCAGGTCGTCGAACTGCGCCGCGACGCCGTGACCGTCACCGACTTCGACGGCGCACCCGCCGAGACGCGGCGCTACCACGTCGACTGGGACGCGTCGGCCGCCGAGAAGGGCGGCTACGACTACTTCATGCTCAAGGAGATCGCCGAGCAGCCCAAGGCCGTCCGCGACACGCTGCTCGGCCGCATCGACGCCGCCGGCGCCCTCCACCTCGACGAGGTGCACATCCCGGCCCCGGTGCTGCGCGAGGTCGACAAGGTCGTCATCGTGGCCTGCGGCACCGCCTACCACGCCGGGCTGATCGCCAAGTACGCCATCGAGCACTGGACGCGCATCCCGTGCGAGACGGAGCTGGCCAGCGAGTTCCGCTACCGCGACCCGATCCTCGACCAGCGCACCCTCGTCGTCGC
>DASSBO010000440.1:0-2062 GCA_035698655.1 Streptomyces sp. | reverse complement strand
ATCTTCACGCCGACCGGCTTGCCGTCCGCGCCGGTCTCGGTGGGGAGGTAGGCGCCGACGTCCTGCAGGGCGGCGGACCAGACCTCGAAGGCCAGGTGCTGAAGCTGCTGCACGCGGTCGGACGCGAGCGGCCGGGCGAGGAAGAGCAGCACGTGGTAGTGCGCGTGCCAGCCGTTCGGGCCGTGGGTGACCTCCCAGGCCCGGACGAAGCCGCGCACGCCGAAGGTCTTCTTCGCGTCGCGCCAGCGGCGGCCCGCGTTCATGCCGAAGCCGCGCTTCCAGGCCGCCCGCTGCTGTTCCTCGAGTAGCGCGAGCGGCTGACGGTCGTAGTGCCGCATCGTGAGCGTCATCATCACCAGCCCGCAGCTTTGGCACTCCCAGAACTGGCCGACCTGGTCCAGTTCGTCCTGCCGGACGCGGCGGATCGAGGTCGCGCAGCACGGGCAGACGTGGACCGATCCGCAGGTGACGACCCCGGCGTACCCGGCGCGGCCGTTGCGGATCACGGGCGTGACGCCGCCCGCGAGGACGGACAACCCGCACTTCCGAAGCCGGTCGAGACCGGTCACCGCCCGGAGCGCGTCGCGCAGCTCGAAGCGCGCGTCACGGCTTGCCGTGTCCGTGTCCGGATTTGAAGTTCCGGTGTCCGGGTTGCCCGTTTCGCCGGACCCATGCAGGCCGCTGACCTGCATGTCCGTAGTTCTCGCGGTAGTACCAAGGCGCGTGTCCGTTTTTGCTGCGGTGGTGTCGGCCTCACCGGTTGTGGTGGGCAGGCCCAAGGCGCGCTTCGCCGCCTTGCGGCATCGGTCGGAGCAGTAGACGCGCGGCCGTTTGCCGGGCGTGTGGGTGATGGGGGTGCCGCAGTGGCAGTGAGGTCCGGCGGGGCGCTGAGAGGCGGCTGTGGGCGTGTTCACGGGGCCACTGAGCTCACGCGGGGGGGTAAGCGGCGCAACGTCGGCGGGCCGCTGTGGCGCGGTGGCGCTGGTCTCTCGTACGCTCGTCACGAGCAACGTCTCCGTTCGGTGGTACAGACCGATTCGGGGGCGGACGAGCCGGGCCTGCCAGCCCGGCTCGTCGCCGTTTGTGGGGGTGATCCTGTCACTTCTGCATCACTGAGCGCAGGCGCCCCGCCGGATGACCGGCGGGGCGCTGTCGTTTCGTCAGGCGCCAGAGCGCGCCGACTTGCTGAGGATCACGTCCAGGCAACCGCCCGGCAGATCGACGACCCAGTCGAAGTCGTCGAGGGTGACGCCGTGAAGTTCGGCGGCGAGCAACAGGCTCTCCAGTAGCAGGCGGGCGTCCCGACGCTGGTCGTCAGTGATTGGCCCGCCGTGGCGCTGCACGGCGGCGATCCGGTCGGCCGTGGTGCGGCCCTTAGCGTCGGTGTAGGCGGGGTTGTGGTCGGTCATGGGGTGTTCCCTTCGCTGGTCAGAACAGGGTGTCGGCTGGTGCGTCGTGCCGGGCGCGGTTGGCGTCGGTGGCCCGCTGGCGGCGGGCGGCTTTCCGCCGGCACCCGTCGCACCAGGCCCGGAGGTCGGCGGCCGGGAGCCGGGCGGCGTCGACGGCGGACAGCGCCAGGTCGGCCGGGGCGGCGGCGAGACGCTCGCCCGCCTGGTCGTGGACGCGGTCGCAGCGATGTCCGGTGCTGGCGTGCTGCGAGCCGCACGAGCCGGTGCACTGGCACTGGTAGTCGGCGGCCTCCATGACGGCCTGCCAGGTGTTCGCGCAGACCAGGGGGCGGCTGTGGGCCGGGGCTACGGTGATCTTCTGCATTCCAGGTCTCCTCTGGGGTGCGGATGGCGGGGCCGGGTGGTGAAGCACCCGGCCCCGTCGCGGTGTCAGGCCGCTGCTGCGAGGCGGGCGGCGAGCTGGTGGGCGGCGGCGAGGATCACGCGCACCTCGGCGTCGGCGGCCCCCGCGGCTGCGGGTGCCGGCGCCGGGGGCGTCGGCCGGGGGGCCGGTGCCGGGCGGCGGTGAAGGGCGACCGCCAGGAGCACGAGGGCGACGGCGACGCACAGCGTGTAGGCCAGGGCGATCATGCGGCCACCTCCACGTCGTCGTT
>DASSBO010000439.1:0-2412 GCA_035698655.1 Streptomyces sp. | reverse complement strand
GTGCCATGCCGCAGGCGAGCGCGGCGGCCAGCGCGAGCCGTCCGCCGGCCCGTTCGGCGCGCCAGACGACGGCGGCGGCCAGCGCGGTCACGACGGCGCCCAGTGCCCATTCGGGGCCCCCGGCGGCCGCGGTCATGGCCGGCGGTACGCAGACGGCGGCCAGCACCCCGCGGGTCCTGCCGCGCCGGGCGAGGGCGGCCCCGGCGACGCCCGCGGCGATGAGGGCGACGGCCATCGGCGCCGCGCCCGGGCCGGCGGCGGGGGCGTCCGCGGCCGGGTACGAGGAGCCGGTCAGCGCGTGGCGCACGGGCGGCAGCGCCGCGTACGGCAGCCCGAAGGCGAGGAGGTAGGTGGCGGCCGGCCGAACGGCGTGGGCGAGCCGGTCCCGGGTGAACGGCAGTCCGGGTGCGAGCAGCAGCGCCAGCGGCCAGGCCGCGGCGAGGGCGAGTGAATCGTCGGTCGAGGCGACGGCGAGTGCGGCGGCCAGGCCGGCGCCCACGGCGGCGGGTGTGCACTCCCGCCAGCCGCGTGCGGCACCGCCGGCGAGTGCGCGGGCCAGCAGCGCCACGGCGCAGACGTAGAGCGGGGTGCCCAGCCCGGAGAAGAGCCGGCCGACCAGTTCGGGGCTCGCGGCGAGGGCGGCGCCGGCCAGCAGCGGCACCGGCCACGCGGAGCGCGCGAGCAGCACCCTGGCGGTGGAGCCGGCGGCGGCGAGCAGGCCCGCGGTGCACAGCAGTGCCAGGGCGAGCGGGAACAGGCCGCTGTCGCCGCCTGGACGGAACAGGCCGGTGGCGCGGCCGAGTCCGAGGAGCAGCAGCCACGCGGGCCCGGCCGCGCCGTGGCCCTGGGCGCCGCTGGGGCCGTCCAGGTGGGCGAAGGTGATGGCGGCGTCGTCGCTGAGCAGCGGACCGAGCTGCAGGGCCTGCAGGCCGACGAGCACGGTGCCGGCGGCGACCGAGGCGGCCTCGGCGCGGCGGCCGCGGACACGCGTCCGCGGCAGCGGAGGCGGGGACAGGGTTGTGGCGGCGGCAAAACCGTTCATGCCGGTTCAACTCGCTGTGCCTGCGCCTGGTTACCCTCGCCCGTTTGTGTGAGCGGGCACCGCCCCGTGGCCACCGCTGCGGCCACGGGGCGGTGCGGCCTACTTCACGCTGCCGGCCATGACGCCGGAGACGAACTGCTTCTGGAAGGCGAAGAACACCACCAGCGGGATGATCATCGAGATGAACGCGCCGGGCGCGAGCACGTCGATGTTGTTGCCGAACTGGCGCACCTGCTGCTGCAGGGCCACCGTGATCGGCGGGTTGCCCGAGTCCGCGAAGACCAGGGCGACCAGCATGTCGTTCCACACCCACAGGAACTGGAAGATGCCCAGCGAGGCGATCGCCGGCCCGCCCAGCGGCATCACCACGCGGGTGAACAGCCGGATCTCGCCGGCGCCGTCGAGGCGGGCCGCCTCGAGCAGCTCGCGCGGGATCTCCGCGAAGAAGTTCCGCAGCAGGAACACCGCGAACGGCAGGCCGAAGGCGACGTGGAAGGCGATGACGCTGGGCGTCGTCCCGAACACCCCGAGGATGTTGTACAGCTTGGCGACCGGGATGAGCGCCACCTGGATGGGCACCACGAGCAGCCCGACGACGACCACGAACCACCAGTCGCGGCCGGGGAAGTCCAGCCACGCGAAGGCGTAGCCGGCCAGTGAGCCGAGGATGACGACCAGCAGCGTCGCCGGGACGGTGATGAGCGCCGTCGTCAGCAGCGACTGCGGGATCGAGCCGTCCGCGAAGATCGCCTGGTAGTTGGTGAAGGTGAGCTCGGCCGGTTTGGTGAAGACCGTCCACCAGCCGGACTGGGCGATGTCCTTGCCGTCGCGCAGGGACGACAGGAACAGCCCCACGGTCGGGGTGAGCCACATCAGCGCGACCACGACGAGCCCGGCCCGCACGGCCGCGCTGCCCGTGATGGTGCCGATGCGGGAGGCCAGCGAGGAGCGGGCCTTGACGGGTTTGCTCCCGGTGTCGGCGGCGCTGCCCGGCCGCGGCGGCGTCGTCGTGGGCGCGGGGGTCGGTACGGCGCTCATCGCCCGTTCTCCTTTCGCAGCCGCCGGATGTTGACGATCATCATCGGCACCACGAGCAGCAGCAGGATCACGGCGATGGCGCGGCCCACGCCCTTGTTGCCCCCGCTGGTGAACGCGGAGAGGTAGAGCTGGAGGGCCAGCACGTTCGCGGACTTCTGCGAGGCACCCGGGGCGATGATGTAGACGAGGTCGAAGATCTTCAGGACGTTGATCATCAGCGTCACGAAGACGACGCCGAGGACGGGCGCGAGCACCGGCACCGTGACCCTCCGGAAGACCTGCCACTCGTTGGCGCCGTCCATCCGTGCGGCCTCCAGCAGTTCCCGCGGGAT
>DASSBO010000438.1:0-2632 GCA_035698655.1 Streptomyces sp. | reverse complement strand
CAGCCCCGTCACCGAGCCGGGCGGCGGCAGGTCGGCCCGCCACTCGATGCGCGCGTCCAGCCCGGCCGGCCGGGCGGCGCGTTCCACCGCGACGGGGCGCAGCCGCCGGGCCGGGCCGGCCGGGCCCTCGTCGGCCTCGTCCAGTACCCGCAGGACGTCCGCCGTCAGCTCGCCGCGCCCGGCGCCCACGTCCACCAGCGACAGCTCCGCCGGGCGGCCCAGCGACTCGTCGACCCGCCGCAGCAACGCGGCGACCGCGCGGGCGAAGAGCGGCGAGGCGTGCACCGAGGTGCGGAAGTGCGCTCCGGGCGCCTCCCGTACGAAGAAGCCGTCCGGCCCGTACAGGGCGTCCTCCATCGCGGCCCGCCAGCGGCGCGGCCCCTCCCAGTCGCTCTCCACACCCGCCACGGTACGGGGAGTCATCTCGCGCCGCCCCGCGGCCCGGCCTCCACCCTGAGCAGTACCCGCGGCGCCGCCGGATCGCCCCTGCGGCTGACCCCGGCACGTTGCGCACCTGCATACGCTGGGTCACGTGCATCGGTTCTACGACTTCATCCGCAGGCACCCCACGTGGGTGGACAGCGCCTGGGCGCTCGCCTTGCTGATGATGTCCGGCGCCTGGCTGATCGCGAGCGTCTACGCTCCGGCGGACGCCCGGCACGGTACGGGCCTCGCCGACAGCCCGGTCCAGCAGGCCGCGGCCGTGCCGATCGCCCTGGCGCTGAGCCTGGCCGTCGCGCTGCGGCGGCGCATGCCGGAGAAGATGCTGCTGCTGACCGCGGCCGCCGGTGTGGCCCAGATCGTCGCCGACGTGAACATCTTCCCCGGCGACTTCGCGATGCTCGTCATCATCTTCACCGTCGCCTCGGGCCACACCCCCTGGGCGTCCCGGTTCGCCCTGGTCGCCGGCTGCCTGGCGCCGACGATCGCCAACCTGCGCTGGCCGGGACACAACGACAGCACCGCCAGTCTCGTGGTCGGCTGCGTCTTCATGACGGTGCCGTTCGTCCTCGCCTGGGTGCTGGGCGACTCGCTGCGCACCCGCCGCGCCTACTACGCACAGCTTGAGGAGCGGGCGGCCCGCCTGGAGAAGGAGCGCGAGGCGCAGGCGAAGGTCGCCGTCGCGGCCGAACGCGCCCGCATCGCCCGCGAACTGCACGACGTGGTGGCGCACAACGTCTCCGTGATGGTCGTCCAGGCCGACGGCGCCGCCTACGTCATGGACAACGCCCCCGATCAGGCCCGGCAGGCGCTGGAGACCATCTCCGGCACCGGCCGCCAGGCGCTCGGCGAGATGCGTCGGCTGCTGGGGGTGCTGCGCTCCGGCGAACCGTCCGCCGCAGGGGAGTACGTGCCGCAGCCGGGCGTCGAGCAACTCGCCGACCTCGTCGAGCAGGTGCGCGGCACCGGCATGACCGTGGACTTCCGCATCGAGGGCACCCCGCGGCCGCTGCCCAGCAGCGTCGAGCTGACGGCGTACCGCATCGTGCAGGAGGCGCTGACCAACACGCGCAAGCACGGCGGCCCGCACGTCGGCGCGCAGGTGTGCCTCAGCTACGGCGACGACCGGATAGACCTCCTCGCCGAGGACGACGGCCGCGGTTCGCAGCAGGAGCTGTACTCGGCGGGCGGCACGGACGGTCTCGGACAGGGCCTGATCGGCATGCGGGAACGTGTCGGCATGGTCGGCGGCGACCTGGAGGCCGGGCCGCGGCCCGGCGGCGGGTTCCGGATCAGCGCCGTGCTGCCGTTGAAGAACGCGCACTCGTAGGAGGGGACCCCAGCACATGACGATCCGCGTGATGCTCGTCGACGACCAGATGCTGCTGCGCACCGGCTTCCGCATGGTGGTGGCCGCACAGCCCGACATGGAGGTCGTCGCCGAGGCGGGCGACGGCGTCGAGGCCCTGCAGGTGCTCAGCGCCACCGCCGTCGACGTCGTGCTGATGGACGTGCGCATGCCGCGCCTGGACGGGGTGGAGACCACCCGCCGTATCTGCGAGGACGGCCGGGGCGGCCCGGGCTCTCCCAAGGTGCTGATCCTGACGACCTTCGACCTGGACGAGTACGCGTTCTCCGCGCTGCGGGCCGGGGCGAGCGGCTTCATGCTCAAGGATGTGCCGCCGGCCGAGCTGCTCACCGCGATCCGCGCGGTGCACAGCGGCGACGCCGTCGTGGCCCCCAGCACCACCCGCCGTCTGCTCGACCGCTTCGCCACCGTCCTGCCGTCCACGGCGCCCGACCCGACCGCCGGCGAACTGGACCGGCTCACCGCGCGGGAACGCGAGGTGCTGGTCCTCGTCGCGCAGGGGATGTCGAACGGCGAGATAGCCGCGCACCTGGTGCTGTCCGAGGCGACGGTGAAGACGCACGTCGGCCGCATCCTGACGAAGTTGTCGCTGCGCGACCGGGTGCAGGCGGTCGTGCTGGCCTACGAGACCGGCCTGGTGCGGGCCGGCGCCTGACTATCCCGCCGCAGGGGCAAGCCGGCGGCTACCGCAGCACGCCCTCCAGGAAGTCACTGCCCAGCCGGGCCACCGTCGTCACCTCCAACTGGTGCTGGACGTAGCGGCCGCGGCGGCGCGTGGTGAGCAGGCCGGCCTTCTTCAGCACGGCCAGGTGCCGGGAGACC
>DASSBO010000437.1:0-4969 GCA_035698655.1 Streptomyces sp. | reverse complement strand
ATCGTATGCCGTCTCGGCGTGGAAGACCTGGTCGAGACCGGTCTCCTCGTCCTGCGCGGCGGCCCGCAGGCCGACGGTGGCCTGCACGAACCTGGCCAGCAGCCAGGAGACGACGAAGGAGTACCCCAGCACGGAGAGGGCACCGACCGCCTGTTTGCCGAGCTGGACGGCGCCGCCGAGTCCGTTCACCGCGAGGACGCCGACGAGCAGGGTGCCGATCGCGCCGCCCACAAGGTGGACGCCGACGACGTCGAGGGAGTCGTCGAAGCCGAGCCGGTACTTCCATTCGACCGCCCGGCAGCACACGGCGCCGGCCACCGCTCCGATGAGCAGGGCGCCAATGACGTTCACGTGGGCGCCGGCCGGGGTGATGGCCACCAGACCGGCGACGGCGCCGGAGGCCGCGCCAACGGTGGTGCAGGCGCCGTGCCGGATCCGCTCGTGGGCGAGCCAGCCGAGCATGGCGGCGCCCGCGGCGACCTGTGTGTTCAGCGCCATCGTGGCGGCCGTGCCGTCCGCGGCGAGTGCGGAGCCGGCGTTGAAGCCGAACCAGCCGAACCACAGCAGCGCGGTGCCGAGCATCACCAGGGGCAGGTTGTGGGGCCGCATCGGCCGGCGGCGGAAGCCCGTGCGGCGGCCGACCACGAGGACCGCGGCGAGGGCGCCGGCACCGGCGTTGATGTGCACCGCGGTGCCGCCCGCGAAGTCGATGACGTCCAGTTCGTGCAGCCAGCCGCCCTCGGCCCACACCCAGTGGGCGACGGGGAAGTAGACGAGCGTCGCCCACAGGGCCGTGAACAGCGCCCACCCGCCGAACCGGACCCGGTCGGCCAGCGCACCGCTCATCATGGCGGGCGTGAGGACGGCGAAGGTCAGCTGGAAGAGGACGAAGGCGAGGACGGGGATGCCCGTGTCGCCACCGGTCAGGTCGGCCGGCCTGATGCCGGCGAGGCCGAGGGCGTGCAGGTCGCCGATGAGGCCGGCGGTGTCGGTGCCGAAGGTCAGGGAGTACCCGTAGAGGACCCACAGCACGGAGACGATGCCCAGCGAGACGACGGACATCATGAGCATGTTCAGGGCGCTCTTGACCCGGACCATGCCGCCGTAGAAGAAGGCGAGGCCGGGTGTCATCAGCATGACCAGCGCTGCGCTGATCAGGACGAACGCGGTGTCGGCGGCGTTCATGGCGGTGTCTCCTCGGGAGGACGGCGAGAGACACCACGCTCCCCGCGCCTCGTTTCGCCCCGCGCCCGGAGCTGTTTCCGTGACGTGACGAACGGCCCGGCGAGGTTACGGCACCGTGAACAGCCGCCGTCAGGCCGCGGCGAGACCGCCCTCGGGCAGTTCGGCCGCCAGCCGCGCACCGAACTCGACGACCTCCCGTACGTGCCCGAACTCCCGGACGGCGTTCACCGAGGTCCTGCGAAGCCGGTTGTTGACCCGTTCCGAGCGCAGCGTCTTGGCCATGCCCATGGCCTCACCGGCCCGCTCGACGCAGCGCTCGGGGCGCCGCTGCAGCAGGTGCACGCTGGCCAGACCGATGAGGTTCAGCGCGTAACTGCGCCGCTGGCCGCCGCCCGCAGCGGCCTCCTGTGCGCACAGGGCGACGGCCTGTTCCATCGCCGGCTCGGCGAGGGAGGCGTAGACGGGGCTGCAGCCGGAGGCGTAGGCCAGGTCGCGGAAGGAGTGGGCGTTCTCGGCGTGCAGCTCGGCTGCCGAGAAGAAGGTGATCCAGTCCGGGTCGCCGTCGCCCGGGGCGGCGTCGGAGAAGGCGTCCTCGGCGAGACGCACCGCGCGCTTGCACTTCGCCGGCTGGCCCATGTTGGCGTGGGCGCGGGCCTCCATGGCGTGCAGCATCGCCTGCACGCGGGGGGTGGCGCCCTCGCGGCTGCCGTACTGGGCGAGGTGCACCAGCTCCAGCGCGTCGTCGGGCCGGCCCAGGTGGATCATCTGCCGGCACATGTCCGAGAGGACGTAGGCCCCGAGCGCGGCGTCCTCGGCCTCCCTCGCGGCGTGCAGAGCGAGGACGAAGTACTTCTGCGCGGTCGGCTGGACGCCGATGTCGTAGCTCATCCAGCCGGCCAGTTCGGCAAGCTCCGCCGTCACCCGGAAGAGTCTGCGGGCGATCTCCTCCGGGTGGCTTTCCTGCAGCAGCTCGGTCACCTCGTGGAGCTGGCCCACCACGGCCTTGCGGCGCAGACCGCCGCCGCACTGGGCGTCCCACTGCCGGAACATGACCGCCGTCTGTTCCAGCAGCTCCAGTTCCGGCTCGGACAGCGCGGCGCCGCGACGACCGGGCCCGGCGGCACCGCGCGGACCGCCTCCGTGTGCCGCGGCCCCGGCCGGCCCGAGATGCTGCGGCACCAGCCAGCGCTGCATCGGCTCGACCAGAGCCGGGCCGGCGGACATGGCGAGCGAGGCGCCGAGGAAACCGCGGGCGCCGAGCATCAGGTCGCTGCGGGAGAAATCGCTGATCATGGCCACGGTCTGCGGCGCCGCCCAGGGCAGGTCGACGCCGGAGGCGGCGGGCGAGGGCCGGGACTGCCGCAGCCCCAGTTCCCCGACCCCGACGACACAGCCGAACCGTTCGGAGAACAGCTCGGAGAGGATGCGCGGGATCGGTTCGCGCGGCTGCTCGCCGTCGAGCCAGCGGCGCACGCGCGAGGTGTCCGTACTCACGTGGTGGGCGCCCATCTGGCGGGCACGCCGGTTCACCTGGCGGGCGAGTTCGCCCTTGGACCAGCCGCTGCGCACGAACCACGAGCCGAGCTGCTCGTTGGGCTGCTTCTGCGTCGCCCCGGCCGCCCCGCCACCGTTGCCGCCCACTGGTACCGCCCCCATCCGGGCCCCGCCGCGACCATGCCGTTGGCATAGCCGCGGGAAACACTCGCTCGCCTTCTTATGCACCGAAAGTAATCCTACGATCACCGCTGCGGGAGGGGCTTCACGGAAAACGCCACCATTCGCCACCCCTTCGAATGAACCTTTCGGCGCCGCCACGCGCTTGACTTGACGTCAGCAACGCGGCGGGCCGGGCTTGACCCGGGCCGGGACCAGTCACCGTGCGCAGCTTCGCCGTAACCATCGGCACACGGAACCCGTTGGAGGGAGCATGGGCTTCACGATCGGCGCCATCGGCGGCATCCGGGAGTTTCGAGAGCTGCGGCCTGGCTCGCGGCGGCGCAGCCGTGCCTCCGAGTGCACCGCGGTGGCGGAGTACACCGGCCTGTGGGGCTGGCCCGTGGTGCCGGGTGCGCGTGCCGCCCGCGGCAGCGGCGGCCGGGTGGAGTGCTCCTGCGGGGCCGAGCACTGCGCGGTGCCCGGGGCGCACCCGCTGGACGAGTCGCTGGAGGTGCCGGCCGGGGCGACGCTCGACGAGGCCGTGGCGGCCTGGCGCGGCGTGCCGGGCGCGTCGCTGCTGCTGCCCACCGGGCGGGGGTTCGACGTGCTCGAGGTGCCGGCGGCCGCCGGGCGCCGCGCGCTGGTGCGGCTGGAGCGGATGGGTCTGCCGCTGGGCCCCGTCGCGGTGACGCCGCACGAGAGGGCCTGGTTCTTCGTGGCGCCCGGCGCCGCGGCCGCACTCCCCCGGCTGCTGTACCGGATGGGCTGGGACGACACCGAACTCGACCTGCGCTGCCGGGGCGAGGGGGACCACATCACCGCCCCGCCCTCGGATCTGGGCGGCCTGGGCCCGGTCAGCTGGCTGCGCCCCCCGACGCTGGAGCGCGCCGGGCGCCCGCCGCACGCGCGGCTGCTGCTCGGCACCCTGGCCTACCTCTCCCACCGCTCGGCGGTCTGAGCAGGGCGGTGGGAGAGGGCGGTCGTCAGTCCGTCTCGACCAGCGCGTCGACGAAGGCCTCCGGCTCGAACGGCGCGAGGTCGTCCGCGCCCTCGCCGAGACCGACGAGCTTGACCGGCACTCCGAGCTCGCGCTGCACGGCGACGACGATGCCGCCCTTGGCCGTGCCGTCGAGCTTCGTGAGCACGATCCCGGTGATGTCCACGACCTCGGCGAAGACCCGGGCCTGCACCAGCCCGTTCTGCCCGGTGGTGGCGTCCAGCACGAGCAGGACCTCGTCGACCGGGCCGTGCTTCTCCACGACGCGCTTGACCTTGCCCAGCTCGTCCATCAGCCCGGTCTTCGTGTGCAGCCGGCCTGCGGTGTCGATGAGGACGACGTCGGCGCTCTCGGCGATGCCCTCCTTGACGGCGTCGTAGGCGACGGACGCCGGGTCGCCGCCCTCGGGGCCGCGCACGGTACGGGCGCCGACCCGCTCGCCCCAGGTCTGCAGCTGGTCGGCGGCGGCGGCGCGGAAGGTGTCGGCCGCGCCGAGCACGACGGACTTGCCGTCGGCGACCAGGACCCGGCCGAGCTTGCCGGTGGTGGTGGTCTTGCCGGTGCCGTTGACGCCGACGACCAGGACGATGCCCGGCACGTCCTCGCCGCCGCGCGTCTCGGTGTGCACGGTGCGGTCCATGTCCGTGCCGACCAGGGTCAGCAGTTCCTCGCGCAGCAGGCCGCGCAGTTCCTCGGGGCTGCGGGTGCCCAGGACCTTCACCCGCTCGCGGAGCCGCTCGACCAGTTCCATCGTGGGGGTGACGCCGACGTCGGCCGACAGGAGGGTGTCCTCGACCTCCTCCCAGGTGTCCTCGTCGAGGTGTTCGCGCGAGAGGAGGGTCAGCAGCCCCTGGCCCAGCGAGTTCTGCGACCGGGAGAGCCGGGCACGCAGCCGGACGAGCCGTCCGGCGGACGGCTCGGGGACCTCGACGGCCGGGGGCGCCTCGGCCTCGGCGACGGTGGCGCCGCCCGCCGTCTCCGCCTCCTCGGTGGTCTCCGCCTCGGGCAGGCCCACCTCTTCGACGGTGCGGCGCGGTTCCTTCGTCGTGGTCGACGCCTCGTCGCCGACGTGCGGCTCGGCCGGGGTGACCGGCGGGGCGGACTCGGGGGGCTTGACGGCACGGCGCTTGC
>DASSBO010000436.1:0-12464 GCA_035698655.1 Streptomyces sp. | reverse complement strand
CGATCCGGGTCGCCGAGGTCTCCAGGGCGCTGTGGAAGAGCCGTTGGTAGTCCGCGGTGGGCTGGTATTCGACGGGCAGTGATTCGGCGTAGTGGGCGCCTCGGCGCTGGACGGCCTCTTCGCGGTCCTCGGTCGGCGCCTCCAGACGGACGTCGGAGAGGTCCTGGAGCAGCCAGGTGACCTCGTCGGGCGCGTAGGAGGAGAACGCGGGGCCGCGCAGCGGGGCGGGCAGCGGGGTGTGGGAGGGGACGACGGCGTGCAGCACGGCGCGGGTGTGTTCGGCGAGCCGGGCGAGCAGGCCGTCGGGGGCGTGCAGTGCGGGGGTGTCGCCGGCGGAGTCGGTGACGGCGATGACGGCGTCGTAGTCCTGACCTGCGACGTTGTAGGCGTAGCGGGGTCCGGGGCCGTCATCGGGGTCGTCGTGGGCGGGGAAGGTGAGTTTGGTGCGGATGGCGTACCCGGGCTCGTCCAGGGCGAGGACCGGTGAGCGGGTGGTGGTGGAGAACCTGATCTGTGCGGCGACGACCTGTTCGGTCAGGGCGTCGGCGAGGCGCAGCGGGGCGTACATCAGCTCTTCGGAGCCGAGGACGAGGATGCGGGGCGGCCGGCCGGCGCCGGGCGTGACGCCTGCGTCGTCCAGTGCGGCGGCCAGCCGGCCGGCCATGGCGGGCAGGGCCTTCTCCAGCCGGGCGCGGTGGGCGGGTGTGAAGCCGTGCCGGCCGCCGTCGGGCAGGCCGGAGGGCCAGCCGAGGTCGACGCGCGTGACCTGCGCGGGCCGGGCGGTGCTCGCGGTGGACGGGGCAGAGGTCCCGCCATGTTCGGCGACGAGGGCCTGGCCGCGGGCCAGGGCGTCCGCGGGCAGCCGGACGGTGCCGCCGGCCAGCGCCAGCACCCGGACCCGGGCGCCCAGTTCGGCCGCGCACTCGGCGAGGCGCCGCCGGTCGTCCTCGCCGCGCATGTCGGCGAGCGCGACGACGACGTACTCGTCGCGGGGGTAGCGGGCGTGCAGGGCGCGGATGGTGTTGCGGACGGTGTTGCCGGTGGAGAACTCGTCGTCGACGAGGACGAGCGGCCCGTCGCCGGCGAGCAGCGCCGGGTCCTCGGGGAGCAGCAGGTGCCCGGTGGCGTGGCTGTGGGTCTCCTCGAAGGTGCCGGCGGTGGCGGCGCCGGGGACCGCGCGGCGGGTGGAGTGCAGGTACGGGACACCGTGCGGGCCGCCGAGGCCGTCGGCGACGCTGTGGCCCAGGCCGGTGGCGGTCTCGGCGTAGCCGACGACGACGGCGCGGTCGGCCGCGTCGTCGCCGAGGAGGGTGCGCACGCGGCTCCCGAGGTCGAACCCGGCGCCGTAGACGGTGGCGGGCCGCTGGGGCACGTGCTTGCCGAGGACGCGGGAGACCAGCAGATGGGCCCGCTTGGGGTTCTCCCGCAGCGCGAGGCCGACCAGGTTCCGTACCTCGCCGGTCAGTTCGAGTCCCAGTCTCGCGGCGACCCACTCGCCCGACCACACCATGCCGTTCTCTCCGTCTTCCGTCGTTTCCCGTGCCGTGTCCCGTGCCCTGCCGGTCATCCGATGCCTGCCGCGAGGAGTTCCACGAAGCCGACGCCCTCGCGGGCGACGCCGAAGACCTCGCCGCGCAGCAGGGTGCGTTCGGCCCAGGCGCGGTGCGGCTTCACCTCGTTCATCTTGTTCGTGTACGCCGAGCGCAGCACGCCGCCCTCGCAGCGCTCGGGGCGCAGGATGTCCGTCGCGTCGCTGTACTCCTCGTGCGGGACGACGGACAGGGCGTGTACGGGGGCGACGTGCGAGGGGTGGATGCATGTCTTGCCGAGCAGGCCGTTGGCGCGGTCGAGTTCGATCTCGCGCAGCAGGCCGTCCATGTCGTGCTCGATGAGTTCGGTGCGCAGTTCCTCGGCGCTGCCGCTGCGGAACGGGCTGCTGCGCAGCTGCGGTTTGAACATCCGCTCCTGGAGGCGGAAGTACTCCCAGACCGGGCCGGTGACGGTGTAGCCGGTGCCGTCGGCGCGGCCCAGCATGTTGACGACGTCGCCGATGACGGAGGCGATGAGCTGGACGTCGTAGGCCGTCATCTCGGGGGTGCGGCGCAGGCCGTACGCGGAGCAGAAGTCGGTGACGCCGAGGCGGAGTGCCAGCACGCGGTCGCGGTACTTGTCGACGGCGCGGTAGATGCCGGCCAGGGTGTCGCGGCGGGTCTCCAGGTGGAGCAGTTCGGGCGACTCCAGGACGGGCATCGCGTACAGCCGGCGTCCGAGTGCGGACTCGGCGGCCGCGAGCGCCTCGAGGAAGGGGACGCCGCTCTCCTCCGTGAACTTGGGCAGCACGAAGCCGGTCAGCAGGCGGGCGGCGTGGCCGAGGCGGCGCGTCAGGTCGGGTATCTGCTCCGGGGTGCGGACCCGGACGAACAGCAGCGGGTTCTCGGCGTCGCCGGTGGTGCGTCCGAGTTCGGTGAGCTGCCGGACGAGGTTCTCCTCGGCCGCGTGGACCTCGCCGTCCGCGATGGAGTCCTCCAGGCAGAGCACCATGGACATCACGCCGCGCCCGGCCAGTTTGCGGATGTCGTCGGCCAGTCGGGGCCGGGTCGCGGGGCTGTAGAGGGTGGCGCCGAGGGCGGCGGCGAGGGTGCGCGGCGGGGAGTCGGCGTCGAACTCGGCCGGTTCGCGGTGGAACAGCTCCTGCCGGAGGTCGGGCGGTAGGTGCCTGAAATGCCGCATCGAAGTTCGCTCCCCGTGTCGTCGTCATCGCCCGGCCCCGTTTCCACGGGCGATTTCCGGTCACTCATCGTACGTTCGAGAGGGGGCAATACGTTCGCCGGACAGGTGAAAACCGGATTACTCACGGGTACGGCGCCTCTCCCCCGCGTTGTCCCCTGCGTTGCCGGGAGGGCAGGATGAACCTCATGACCCACGCGATGACGAAGGGCTCGAACGTCCGGCTGGAGGCCACGACGGTGCGGGCCGTGCTGCACTGGGTGCCCGCCCCCGGCGGGGCACCGGACGTCGACGTCTCCGCGCTGCTGCTGGGCGCGGACGGGCGGGTCCGCTCCGATGACGACTTCATCTTCTACAACCAGCCGCAGCACCCGTCCGGGCAGGCGCGGCACCTGTCGAAGGCGCAGACGCCGGACGGTCTGACCGACGGCGTCGAGGCGGACCTGGCGGGGCTGGCCGGCTCCGTCCAGCGCGTGGTGCTGGCGGCGTCGGCGGACGGCGGGAGCTTCGCCGACGTGGGGCGCCCGGTGCTGACGCTGCACGACCCGCGGCTCGGCGCCGAGCCGCTGATCTCCTTCGCGATCGAGCCGGAGACCGGCGCCGAGACGGCCATGGTGCTCGGCGAGCTGTACCGCAGGGGCGAGGACTGGAAGTTCCGCGCGCTGGGACAGGGCTACGACACCGGACTGGTCGCGCTGGCCGCCGAATGCGGCGTCGCGGTGGAGGACGGTGCGGTGGCCGGCGGCGGAACGGTGCCCGCCCCTCCCTCCGAGCCGGACATCCCCGAGCCCGACCCGGTGCCGGAGCCGGAACCGCGGCCCGCGCCCGACCCGGGGCCGCTGCCGGGGCCCGGGCCCCGCCCCGGGCCGGAGCCGCAGCCTCCGGAGCCGCAGCCCGAACCGGCCGGCGCGGCGACCGTCGTCGCGGACCAGCAGGCGACGCAGCCCGCCTACGGCTACCCGCCGCAGCCGCAGCACCCACCGGTCGCGCCGCCCGCGTACGGCTACCCGCAGCCGGTGTACGGCCACCCGCAGGACGGCCGGCACGGCGGCGAGGGGGACGGGCTGCTGCCGCCACAGGGGCCGCAGTTCCTGGGACGGTAGGGCCTGGGAACGACACGGCCTGGGTCGGTAAGCGGTCAGGCCTTGCCGGCCTTGTAGCCGCGGCCCCACTGCAGGCCCCAGCCGTAGAGCCGGTCCAGCTCGGACTGGAAACCGTAGACGTAGCGCACCTCGCGGCGGACGATCAGCTCGCCCTTGCCGTCGTGCTCCATCGTCAGCACCGCGCAGGAACGGGCTTGCGGCGCGCGCTCCTCGAGGCCGACCTCGACGTGCGGTCCGTTACTGGGGACGAGGGTCACCAGGGCGTGTGCGCGGTCGAACGTCGGGGTGTTGTCGTAGATGTAGACGAAGAACAACAGCCGCTTGATCTCGGCATGGTGGTCGAGGTTGACGTAGATCGTCTCGCCCGAGGGAGCGCCGAACCGGTCGTCGCCGCTGAGTTTGACGTAGGGCGGGGCGTTGAAGTCGCCGAAGAAGCCGCCGAGCGGCTGGACGACGCCCTTGGCGCCGTCGGTCAGTTCGTACAGGCACGCCAGGTCGAGGTCCACGCTGACCACACCGCGGGTGTGGGCCTGCACGACCTCGGGCTTGAAGGCGCGCAACGGGTGGCGCAGGGAATTGCCGAACTGGCTGCGGCCGCTCAGGTCGGAGGAGCGGGTCCGCCAGGAGAGGTTGACCTGCATGCTGCCGACGGCGGCACCCTGCTTGCTCAAGGAGACGACGCTGCGCCTCTTCGTCAGCTCGACCGCGTAGGTGGACGGGCCGCCCACCGTGTCGAACTTCGGCCAGCGGCCCATGCCCGCTCGCCAGTTCTCCCACAGGGAGACCATCGCGCACCCCACCCTTCCGGTGTCCGTCACATCCCGGAGCGGGGCGGCACCGAGCGCTGCTCGGTGCCGCCCCGCTTCAGAGAATTCCGCAATCGGAGGCCGGTCACACCTGGGAGGAGATCTCCGGTTTGGCCTCTTCGCCGCCCTCGGCCTCCAGGGCACGGTTGCGGCGTACCGAGGACCAGAACGACCAACCGATGAGCACCACGCCGATCAGGCCGGTGATCACCTCGTTGATCTGCCACTTGATGGTGATCAGCAGGATGACGGCGAGGGCACCGATCGCGTAGTGCGCGCCGTGCTCGAGGTAGACGTAGTCGTCCAGGGTGCCCTGGCGGACCAGGTAGACGGTCAGCGACCGGACGTACAGGGCGCCGATGCCCAGGCCGAGGGCCATCCAGAAGATGTGGTTGGTGATCGCGAAGGCACCGATGACGCCGTCGAAGGAGAAGGACGCGTCGAGGACCTCGAGGTAGAGGAACATGAAGAACGCGGCCTTGCCGGCCAGCCCGACGGCACTGACCTGCTTGCCCTGGGCCCGCGCGGCCTCTTCGGCCTCTTCCTCCTCTTCCGCCTGTTCCTCGAGCCGGTTCTCGAAGTGGCCGGAGAGGCCGTTGACGATGAGGTAGGTGATGAGTCCGGCGACGCCGGCGGTCAGCACGGTCCCCGACTTGTCCGCGTGGATGCCGCCGTGCTGGTGAGCCTCGGTGGCCAGGGTCGTCGCGGTGATCAGCAGGCCGATCAGGGCGATGCAGACCGACAGCATGTCGACCTTGCCGAGCTTGGCCAGCGGCTTCTCCAGCCAGTTCAGCCACTTGATGTCGCGGTCCTCGAAGATGAAGTCGAGGAAGATCATCAGCAGGAACATGCCGCCGAAGGCCGCGATGGCGGGGTGCGCGTCGGTGACGAGCTGCTCGTAGCGGTCGGGGTGCTCGAGCGCGACGCGCACCGCGTCGACCGGCCCGATCTTCGCGCTGATCGCCACAATGATGATCGGGAAGACCAGCCGCATTCCGAAGACCGCGATCAGCACGCCGATGGTGAGGAAGATCTTCTGCCAGAAGGCGTTCATCTTCTTCAGCACACCGGCGTTGACCACCGCGTTGTCGAAGGACAGCGAGATCTCCAGGACGGAGAGGATCGCCACCACGGCGAGCCCCTCCCAGCCCCACAGGAGAGCGGCCAGGACCAGTCCCAGGACGGTGATGCCCATGGACCAGCCGAAGGTTTTCAAAAGCACTGGTTACCCAATCTCTCGCTCGTGCCGCAGCGAGCCGATGATCGTTTTACGAAACGTTTACGCCGAAGTCTAGGGCGATGCCGCGAAGGCCCGACGCGTACCCCTGACCCACCGCGCGGAACTTCCACTCGGCCCCGTGCCGGTAGAGCTCGCCGAAGATCATCGCGGTTTCGGAGGAGGCGTCCTCACTCAGGTCGTAGCGGGCCAGCTCCTGTCCGTCCTCCTGGTTGATGACCCGGATGTAGGCACCGGTGACCTGGCCGAAGGTCTGGTGCCGGGAGTCCGCTTCGTAGATCGACACCGGAAAGACGATCTTGTCGACCTGGGCCGGCACCGTGGTCAGGTCGACCAGGACCGTCTCGTCGTCGTCCGAGCCGGTGCCGCCCACGAGCTCGTCACCGGTGTGCTCGACGGAGCCCTCCGGCGACGTGAGGTTGTTGTAGAAGACGAAGTACTCGTCGCCCATCACCCGGCCGCCCGTGCACAGCAGTGCGCTGGCGTCCAGGTCGAACGCGGCGCCGGTGGTGGAGCGGGCCTGCCACCCCAGACCGATCTGCACCTTGGCGAGGTCGGGTGCGGCCTTCGAGAGGGAGACATTGCCCCCCTTGGCGAGTGTGACGCCCATGTCCTGGTTCCTCTCCCCTTTGTGATGCGCTCAGTGTGGCGAACCGAACCGGCGCCGCACACTTCCCCGACCGGGAAACGTGCGGCGCCGTCCGTTGCCGGACTCGGGCCCTGCGGACCGGGCTCAGACGTTGACGCCGAAGTCCTGCGCGATGCCGCGCAGGCCGGAGGCGTAGCCCTGCCCGATGGCGCGGAACTTCCACTCCGCGCCGTGCCGGTAGAGCTCGCCGAAGACCATCGCGGTCTCGGTGGAGGCGTCCTCGCTCAGGTCGTAGCGGGCGAGTTCGTTGCCGTCGGCCTGGTTCACCACGCGGAGGAACGCGTTGCGGACCTGGCCGAAGCTCTGCTGACGGGACTCCGCCTCGTAGATGGAGACCGGGAAGACGATCTTCTCCACGTCCGCCGGAACGCCGGCGAGGTTCACCTTGATGACCTCGTCGTCGCCCTCGCCCTCACCGGTGAGGTTGTCGCCGGTGTGCTCCACGGAGCCGTCGGGGCTGGTGAGGTTGTTGAAGAAGACGAAGTTCCGGTCGTCCCCGACCTTGCCCTCGCCGTTCGCCAGCAGGGCGCTGGCGTCGAGGTCGAAGTCGCTGCCGGTGGTGGTACGTGCGTCCCAGCCCAGGCCGACGATGACGGCGGTCAGGTTCGGGGCTTCCTTGGTCAGCGAGACGTTGCCGCCCTTGCTGAGGCTGACTCCCACGAGTCCTCCTGAGGTCTGTGCGTGCGGAGCACCGGGTGCCCCCTGTCCGTTCGATGCCTTTGGACAACGATTGGGTCGTGGCGACCGGTTCCCTCCGGCGTCCGCCGAGGTCAGAGGGTCTCGATCGCCTTGACGTAGTCGTTGAGGTCGCGGGCGTCCGGCAGGCCGTTGACGACCGTCCAGCGCACCACGCCCTCCTTGTCGATGATGAACGTACCCCGCACCGCGCAGCCTTTCTCCTCGTCGAACACGCCGTAGGCGCGGGAGGTGTCGCCGTGCGGCCAGAAGTCCGAGAGCAGCGGGTTGGTCAGGCCCTCCTGCTCGGCGAAGACGCGCAGCGCGAACGGCGAGTCGTTCGAGACGGCGAGGAGCTGCACGTCGTCGTTGACGAAGGTGGGCAGCTCGTCGCGCAGGGCGCACAGCTCTCCGGTGCACACGCCGGTGAAGGCGAACGGGTAGAAGAGCAGGACGACGTTCTTCTCGCCGCGGTAGTCGGAGAGCGAGATCGTCTCGCCGTGCTGGTTCTTCAGAGTGAAGTCCGGGGCCTTGGCACCGGTCTCGACAGCCTGCATGGGTGGGTATCCCCTCGATCGCGTCAGGTGACGACAACCACCCTAATGGCCCGCTCAGCGGGCGTGCCGGGGTGTGTGCCGACGGCAGGGCCGCCGGCACACACCGCTCCGGCGGTGCTATTTCTTGCCGGACTTCGCCGCCTTCGGCGTCACGAGCCGGGTGCCGGTCCAGTCCTTGCCGGCGTTCGCGTTGCTGGTCTGGGCGAGCCCTGCGGTCTGGGCGGCCTCGCCGATGTCGCTGGCCTCGACGTAGCCTTCGCGGCCGGTCTTCGGTGTCAGCAGCCAGACAGGGGCGCCCTCGTCGATCAGCATGGTGGCGTCCACCAGCGCGTCCGTCAGGTCGCCGTCGTCCTCGCGGAACCACAGCACGACGGCGTCTGCCACCTCGTCGTGGTCCTCGTCGACGAGCTCCGTGCCCGTGATGGCCTCGATTCCCTCACGGAGGGCCTGCTCGGCGTCGTCGTCGTAACCGAGCTCCTGGACCACCTGCCCGGGCTGGAAACCCAGCCTGGCGGCGGGGTTGGTCCGCTCCTCCGCGTGGTCCGCGGTCGCGCTCACGGATTGCCTCCTGTCATCTTCCGGTAAAGGGCGTGCACCCCACGCGCTCGCGGGGCATTGGGCGTAGTCCACACGGGCGGGGCGGATCGCGCAAGTACCCGGCGCCCTGTCCCGCCCAAACGGTGACGTGTCCCCCCACAATGCATGATCCGCGGCCCTTCGCACCACATCGCCCGGCGGGAGAATCGGCCGGATTCTCCCGGACCCGCTCACGCCCGCCCGCCGGCGGCCGCCGCAGCGGCCCGCCGCGACCCGGCGGCCCGGCCCCCGCAGCACGGCACGATACGGGCCTGTGGGGCGTATGGTGGCGATTCGGGGCGCCCCACCCCACCCGCCGCGTCGGCCGGCCCGACGCACCTCGCACGGGAGGGCAGTTACCTTCCGGTACAGGTGACGGTCCGGACGCCCGCGGTACACGATGGAGTCGGCGCGACACCGTGCAAGCAGGGCTAGAACCGAACAGCGAAGGAACAGCGTGGCTTCCGGATCCGATCGCACCCCGATCATCATTGGCGGCCTTCCCAGCCAGGTCCCTGACTTCGATCCCGAGGAGACCCAGGAGTGGCTCGACTCGCTCGACGCTGCCGTCGACGAGCGCGGCCGGGAACGTGCCCGCTACCTCATGCTCCGTCTCATCGAGCGCGCGCGCGAGCAGCGCGTGGCCGTGCCCGAGATGCGCAGCACCGACTATGTGAACACCATCGCCACGAAGGACGAGCCGTTCTTCCCCGGCAACGAGGACGTCGAGCGCAGAATCCTCAACGCCACCCGCTGGAACGCGGCCGTGATGGTCTCGCGTGCGCAGCGGCCGGGCATCGGCGTCGGCGGCCACATCGCGACCTTCGCCTCCTCGGCGTCGATGTACGACGTGGGCTTCAACCACTTCTTCCGCGGCAAGGACGACGGCCGTGGTGGTGACCAGGTCTACTTCCAGGGGCACGCCTCGCCGGGCATCTACGCCCGCGCCTACCTGCTCGACCGGCTGACCGAGGCACAGCTGGACGGCTTCCGCCAGGAGAAGTCGAAGTACCCGAACGGGCTCCCCAGCTATCCGCACCCGCGGATGATGCCGGACTTCTGGGAGTTCCCGACCGTCTCCATGGGCCTGGGCCCGATCAGCGCGATCTACCAGGCGCGGATGAACCGCTACATGGAGGCCCGCGGACTGGCCGACACCTCCGACTCGCACGTGTGGGCCTTCCTGGGCGACGGCGAGATGGACGAGCCGGAGTCGCTGGGGCAACTGTCCATCGCCGCCCGCGAGGGACTGGACAACCTCACCTTCGTCGTCAACTGCAACCTGCAGCGGCTGGACGGCCCGGTGCGCGGCAACGGCAAGATCATCCAGGAGCTGGAGTCGTATTTCCGCGGCGCCGGCTGGAACGTGATCAAGCTGGTCTGGGACCGTTCGTGGGACCCGCTGCTCGCGCGCGACCGGGACGGCGTGCTGGTCAACAAGCTCAACACCACGCCGGACGGCCAGTTCCAGACCTACGCCACCGAGTCGGGTGCCTACATCCGCGACCACTTCTTCGGCGGCGACCAGCGGCTGCGGGCGATGGTCGAGAACATGACCGACGACCAGATCCTGTATCTGGGCCGCGGCGGGCACGACCACCGCAAGATCTACGCGGCGTACAAGGCGGCCAAGGAGCACCGGGGCCAGCCGACGGTGATCCTGGCGCAGACGGTCAAGGGCTGGACGCTGGGCCCCAACTTCGAGGGCCGCAACGCCACGCACCAGATGAAGAAGCTGACCGTCGAGGACCTGAAGGGCTTCCGCGACCGGCTGCACCTGCCGATCCCGGACCGGGAGCTGGAATCGGGCCTGCCGCCCTACTACCACCCGGGACGCGACTCGGAGGAGATCCAGTACATGCACGACCGTCGCAAGGAGTGCGGCGGCTACGTGCCGACCCGGGTGGTGCGGGCGAAACCGCTGAAGCTGCCCGGAGACCAGACCTACGCCACGGTGAAGAAGGGGTCCGGGCAGCAGCAGGTCGCCACCACGATGGCCTTCGTCCGGTTGCTGAAGGACCTGATGCGGGACAAGGAGATCGGCCGCCGCTTCGTGCTGATCGCCCCCGACGAGTACCGCACGTTCGGCATGGACTCCTTCTTCCCCTCCTCCAAGATCTACAGCCCGCTGGGGCAGACCTACGAGTCGGTGGACCGCGAGCTGCTGCTGGCCTACCGGGAGTCCCCGACCGGGCAGCTGCTGCACGACGGCATCACGGAGGCCGGCTGCACGGCCTCGACGATCGCGGCGGGATCGGCGTACGCCACGCACGGCGAGCACCTGATCCCGGTGTACGTCTTCTACTCGATGTTCGGGTTCCAGCGGACCGGCGACCAGTTCTGGCAGATGGGCGACCAGATGGTCCGCGGCTTCGTGCTCGGCGCGACGGCCGGTCGCACCACGCTGACGGGTGAGGGGACGCAGCACGCCGACGGCCACTCGCAGTTGCTGGCCTCGACCAACCCGGCCTGTGTGGCCTACGACCCGGCGTACGCCTTCGAGATCTCGCACATCGTGCAGGACGGCATGCGCCGCATGTTCGGCGAGGACAGCGAGGACGTCTTCTACTACCTCACCGTCTACAACGACCCGATCCAGCAGCCGCCGGAACCGGAGAACGTGGACGCGGAGGGCATCCTGAAGGGCCTGTACCGCTACCGCGAGGGGGACCGGGGCACCCACTCGGCGCACATCCTCGCCTCCGGCGTGGCCATGCCGTGGGCGGTCGAGGCGCAGCGCATCCTCGCCGAGGACTGGGACGTGCGGGCCGACGTGTGGTCCGCGACGTCGTGGAACGAGCTGCGCCGCGAGGCGGTGGACGTCGAGGAGCACAACCTGCTGCACCCGGAGGAGGAGCAGCGGGTCCCCTACGTCACGCGCAAGCTGCAGGACGCCGAGGGTCCGAAGGTGGCCGTCTCGGACTGGATGCGGTCGGTGCCCGACCAGATCGCCCGCTGGGTGCCGGGGACCTACCAGTCCCTCGGCGCGGACGGTTTCGGGTTCGCCGACACCCGTGGGGCGGCCCGGCGCTTCTTCCACATCGACGCGCAGTCGATCGTGCTGGGCGTGCTGACGGAGCTGGCCCGCGAGGGGAAGGTGGACCGCTCGGCGCTGAAGCAGGCCATCGACCGCTACCAGTTGCTCGAGGTGGCGGCAGCGGACCCGGGCGCCGCGGGAGGCGATGCGTAGCCGCCCGGGAACTTCGACGGGAGGGCGCGGGCCCCGGCACGAGCCGGGGCCCGCGCCCTGTCCGCAGCGCATCTCAGCGCTCCCAGATCTTGAAGGCCCGCGCCTGGTAGGAGGAGCGGGGCGTCCAACTGCCGGAGGGATGGGTGTCGAACTCGCCCGTCGTCGCGCACTCGACGCTCTGGTAGAAGGTCACCGGCCGGCCGGTGCGGTTGGCGTAGGCGTCACCGGTGAAACCGGACGGCAGCGCCACACAGCTCTCGATGTCGGTGCCGGCCAGCTCGTAGCTGAGCCGGTGCCCTGCGAAGCCGGGGTCCTCCCACAGACACAGCGCTCCGGCACCGCACGGGCCGAGCCGGGGCGGCGGCTGGGTGCGGGCAGCGCCTGCGGCCGGGGCGGCGGCCGCGGCGGTCAGTGCCAGAGCGGCGGCGCCGGTCGCGGCGAACCGCCGGGCGGCCGCGGAGCGGGTGCGGTGGTGCAGCGGACGACGAGGCACGGTGATCACTCCCCCGTTTCGGGAGCCGGGCGGCGGATCCGCCCGGGCGTTGTGATCACCTTCGCCGTCGGCGTCCGGCCGTGCCAAGCAAGATCGCCGGAGTTCACCGGGACAGGGGGCCCGGTTGTCCCCAACCGGACTGCCGTCCACAGATTCTCCGGCCGCGGCCGCCCCCGGTGCGGCCGCGGCCGGGGTCCTCAGATGTGCGCCGCGCCGCCCGCGGCCTCGGCGTTGTCGCCGCGCTTGGTGAACACCGCGACTCCGGCCGCCAGGGCGGCGACGATCCCGGCGCAGGTGAAGGCGAGCGACATGCCGGAGACGAACGAGCCGTGCACGACGTCGGTGATCGCCTGGACCATCTGGTCCGGCGTGCCCTGCGGGGCCGGCGGCACGATGCCGACCTCGGCGGCGCCCTCCAGCTGTGCAGCCTGCTCCGAGCCCATGGGCGGCA
>DASSBO010000435.1:0-6420 GCA_035698655.1 Streptomyces sp. | reverse complement strand
GGTCTGGGACAGGGTCGCTCCCGGCAGCTTGCCGGCCTTGCGCACGGGCACGAAGCCGACACCGGCGCGCACGGCGGCCGGCGCGGCCAGGATGAACCCGCGTGCCTCCAGGCCGACGACCTTGGTCGCCGCGTACCGGTCGCACAGGGCGGCCAGGGCGTCCGTCAGGGCCGAGAAGGCCTTGGGGTCGGCCAGCAGCGGGGTGATGTCCTTGAACATCACACCCGGCTTCGGGTAGTCGGCCACGTCGCGGATGCGGCTGAGGAGCAGTTCCCGCACCCCGGACGGGAGCTCGTACGCCTCCGAGGTCACGGCGCTCACCTCTGCTTCCCCGCTGTGGATGCCCCGGCGGCGGCCCCGTGACCCTCGTCGTCGTCCCGGTCGGCGGACGCGCCGCTCGACTCGGCCTTCAGCCGCTTGGCGCGGACCCGCTTGGCCAAGGCCTTCATCTGCGGCTCGCGCTCCTTGAGGTCGGCGACCAGCGGCGTGGCGATGAAGATCGAGGAGTACGCACCGGCCGCCAGGCCGATGAACAGCGACAGCGCGATGTCGTTGAGCACGCCGGCTCCGAGGAAGCCGCCGCCGATGAAGAGCAGACCGGAGACGGGCAGCAGGGCGACGACGGTGGTGTTGATGGAGCGCACCAGCGTGCCGTTCAGGCTGCGGTTGGCCACCTCGCTGTAGGTCCAGCGGGTCTGCTTGGTGATCCCCCTCGAGGCCTCCTTCAGACCGTCGAAGACGACGACGGTGTCGTACAGGGAGTAACCGAGGATCGTCAGCAGACCGATGACCGTACCGACCGAGACCTCGAACCCGACCAGCGAGTAGATGCCGACGGTGATCGTCAGGTCGTGGATGAGGGCGATCAGGGCGGCCAGCGCCATCCGCCACTCGAAAGCGATGGCGAGGTAGAGCACCACGAGGATCATGAAGACCCCGAGGCCGGTCCAGGCCTTGTCGGCGATCTGCTCACCCCAGGTCGGGCCGACCAGCTGGGTGTTGATGTTCTTCGCCGGCACGTCCAGGTCCTTGGAGAGGGCCTGCTTGATCTCCGTGGACTTGTCGGTCCCGATCTCCGCGACCTGGATGCGCAGCCGGCCGTCACCCAGCCGCTGCACGACGGCTTCGTGGCCGGAGTCCTCCTCCGCCGCGGTCTTGGCCTGCGAGGTGCTGATGGAGGTCTTCGGCGTGGTGAAGACCGCGCCGCCTTCGAAGTCGATGCTGAAGTTGAGACCTCGCACCGCAAGACCCGCGATCGCCGTGATGGTCACGAGGATCGAGATCGCGTACCACAGCTTCCGCTTGGCGACGAAGTCGTAGCCGACCTCTCCGCGGTAAAGCCGTGCGCCGAGAGCGCCGAGTCGCGACATCTCAGGCCTCCTTCGGGTCGGAGTTGCCGTTGAGCGGACGACGGCTGCGCCGCAGTGGCGGTTTGGCTCCGAGCCGCTTGGGATCGAGGCCGGACCACGGATGCTGTCCGGAGAAGAACTTGGTGCGGGCCAGGATGGTCATCCACGGCTTGGTGAACAGGAAGATCACCACGACGTCCAGGATGGTCGTCAGGCCGAGGGTGAACGCGAAGCCCTTCACCTTGCCGACGGTGACGATGAAGAGCACCGCGGCGGCGAGGAAGGAGACGAAGTCCGAGACCAGGACGGTGCGCCGGGCACGCGGCCAGGCCCGTTCCACCGCGGGCCGCAGTGTGCGGCCCTCACGCACTTCGTCGCGGATGCGTTCGAAGTAGACGATGAAGGAGTCGGCGGTGATGCCGATCGCCACGATCGCACCGCAGACGGCCGGCAGGTTCAGCGCGAAGCCGATGGCCGGGCCGAGCAGCGTCATGATCGTGTAGGTGAGGGTCGCGGAGACCAGCAGGCTGGCGATCGCGACGAGCGAGAGTCCGCGGTAGTAGAAGACCAGGTACAGCACCACCAGGGCCAGGCCGATGGCGCCTGCGTACAGGCCGGCCTGCAGCTGGTCGCCGCCGAGGGCGGCGGTGACGGTCGTGACGTCCGCCTCGTGGAAGGACAGCGGCAGGGCGCCGTAGGAGAGGATGTTGGCCAGGTCCTCGGCCGACTGCTGGGTGAAGCTGCCCGAGATCTCGGCGCTGCCGCCGGCGAGCCGCTCGTGGACGGAGGGCGCGGAGACCACCTGGCCGTCGAGCACGATGGCGAACTGGTTCTGCGGCTGCTGCTGCTTGGCGAGCTTGCCGGTGACGTCGGCGAAGGCCTTGCTGCCCTTGTCGTCGAAGGACATCTGGACGATCCAGCCCTGCCCGCGCTGGCTGTCGTAGGTGGAGTTCGCGTCGTCCACGTGCTTGCCCTGGACGGCCACCGGGCCGAGCGCGTACTTGAACGGCCGGTCCTTCTCGTTGGAGCAGGCGACCACGGTCTCGCTGGGCTTGGCCTGGGCGGCGGCGCGGCCGGCCTTGGCACGGGACTGCTTGCTGGTGCAGTCCAGTTGCTGCAGCTTCTTCTGCAGCTCGGGGGAGAGACCGGAGGCCGGCGTGCTGGGCGTGGGCTGCGGCGCGGCGGTGCCGGACGGCGTCGGCGAGGGGCTCGCCTTGTCGTCGGTGTGGGCGGCGGTGAGCGCGTCGCTCACCGCACGGCCCTGGGTCTTGCTGCTCTCACTCGCCGACGGGCTCGCGGTCGCCTTGTCGCCGGAGGACGCCTTGTCCTGGCCCTTGTCGCCGGCCTTGCCGGAGGACGACGAGGAGGGAGACGGACTCGCGTCCGGTGACTTCTGCTTCTTGACGGGCGCGTAGGTCAGCACCGGCCGGAAGTTGAGCTTGGCGGTGGTGCCCACCTGCTTCCGCGCCTGTTCGACGTTCGGACCCCGGGGGATGTTGACGACGATGTGGTCTTTGCCCTGCGTCTGCACCTCGGCCTCGGAGACGCCCAGACCGTTGACGCGCTGCGAGATGATGCTGACAGCGGTCTTCATGTTGGTCGGGTTGATCGCGTCTTCCTTGCCCGGCTGGCTGCGCGCCTGCAGGAGGATGCTGGTGCCTCCCGCGAGGTCGATGCCCAGACGGGGCGTCGTATGACCGGTGGCGAACATCCCGCCGGTCAGTCCGACCACGGCCACCAGGATCAGCACGAGCGCGCGCCACGGATTCCCGCTGCCGCCCCGAGCCGACCTGCGACCCTTTTTCGGTGTCACCTTCTTCGGTGCTGCCACCTTGTCGTCTCTCCCTGTCCAACCGCCCGCGCCGGGCCCGGTCAGGCCGGGGCACCGACGCGCGGCACGCGAAGTTGTGTGCGGGTACCTCTCACCGCCGGGCGGGACGCCCGGCGGGCCGGACGCTACTTGGCGTCGGCGTCGCCGTCCCGCTTGGCGTCCTCGGTCCGCGCGTCGTGCGACGCCACGGCCGCGTCCTCGGAATCCTCCTCGGAGGCGTCCGGGCCGGACTTCTCGAGGTCGATCCTGCCCTCGCCGTCGCCGGTGAGCTCGGAGGCGTCGTCCGGGACGACGGGAGCGTCGTCGCTCTTGAGGTCACCGTGCGGCAGGCCGTTCACGATGCGGTCGAACTCCTCGGCCTCCAGCACGGCGCCGACGGCGTTCTTGGCGAAGAGGACGTGGGTACCGTCGGCCACTTCGGCCAGGACCGCGTCGTCGCGGACCTCCTTGACCATGGCGTAGATGCCGCCGATGGTCCGCACGCCGGTGCCCGGCTGCATCTCTTCGCGCATCTGGGCTGCGGCCCGCTGCTTCTTCTTGGCCGACCGCGTCATCAGGAACATGGCCCCGATGAGCACGATGAAGGGGAGGAGGGTCATCAAACTCACGGCGGAAAAATCCTTCGCACGACCGCTGCGAGCGGCCTTTTCGGGGGTGGGGACGCCATCCGTTACAGGTGACGTCGGCGGAGTCTAAGCGAGTCTCCGCCGATGGAACAACGTCAAGCATGACACCGAGGTTCCTGCACCGGCGAGTGTCCGCGCCGTTAGGTGGGGAACAGTCCCGGCTGCCCGCCACCGCCGCCGGGTGCCGCACGTCCACTCTCGGGGCGCGTGATGCCCAGGTGAGCCCACGCGGCGGGGGTGGCCACCCGGCCACGCGGGGTGCGTGCGAGCAGGCCCTCGCGGACGAGGAAGGGCTCGGCGACCTCCTCGACGGTCTCGCGCTCCTCCCCCACCGCCACGGCCAGCGTCGACAGGCCGACCGGGCCACCGGAGAACAGTTCCAGCAGTGACCGCAGCACCGCGCGGTCCAGCCGGTCCAGCCCGCGCTCGTCCACCTCGTAGACCTGCAGCGCCGCCGCCGCGACCTCCCGGGTGATCACGCCGTCGGCCTTGACCTGCGCGTAGTCCCGCACCCGCCGCAGCAGCCGGTTGGCGATGCGGGGGGTGCCGCGGGAGCGGCCGGCGATCTCCGCGGCTCCCTCGCCGTCGGTGTGCACCTGCAACAGGCCGGCGGAGCGGTGTACGACCCGTTCCAGCTCGGCCGGCTCGTAGAACTCCATGTGGGCGGTGAAGCCGAAGCGGTCCCGCAGCGGCGGCGGCAGCAGTCCGGCACGGGTGGTGGCACCGACCAGGGTGAACGGCGGCAGTTCGAGCGGGATGGCGGTCGCGCCGGGGCCCTTGCCGACGATCACGTCGACACGGAAGTCCTCCATCGCCATGTAGAGCATCTCCTCGGCGGGCCGGGACATCCGGTGGATCTCGTCGAGGAAGAGCACCTCGCCCTCCTGGAGGGAGGACAGGATGGCGGCCAGGTCGCCGGCGTGCTGGATGGCGGGGCCGGAGGTGATGCGGATCGGCACGCCCATCTCCGCCGCGATGATCATCGACAGCGTCGTCTTGCCCAGGCCGGGAGCACCGGAGAGCAGCACGTGGTCGGCGGCGGCGCCGCGGGCCCGGGCCGCCCGCAGCACGAGGTCGAGCTGCTCACGGACCTTGCCCTGGCCGATGAACTCCCCCAGGTCCTTGGGCCGCAGCGCGGCCTCCACGGCGCTGTCCTCACCGTCCGCCTCGGCACCCACCAGCCGGTCGGGGCCCTCGGCCGCCTCGGTGGTGTCGGTGCTCTCGTACCGGTTCATCTGCTGCCTCGACTCGGTGGTGCGGTGCTTGTCTGACGTGGGCCGGTGCTGTGCCGGCTCAGCGCGCCCGGTTCAGGCTCTGCAGGGCGGCGCGCAGCAGCTGCGGGACGGGCGGCTGTCCGCCGTCCGCCAGCACGGCCTCGGCCTGCGGGGTGACGGCGCCGACGGCCTCCTCGGCCTCCTTCTGCGCGTATCCGAGGCCGACGAGCGCGGCGTGCAGCTGCTCGCTCCACGGGGCGGGCCCCGCTGCGGCCGCGCGGCCACCCGACGGCGCCTCGCCGAGCGGCTCGCCCAGCCGGTCCTTGAGCTCCAGCAGCAGCTTCTGCGCGCCCTTCTTGCCGATGCCGGGGACGGCGGTCAGCGCCTTGTCGTCGCCGGTGGCCACCGCCCTGCGCAGCGCGTCGGGCCGGTGCACGGCGAGCATGGCCTGCGCCAGGCGCGGTCCGACGCCGCTGGCCGTCTGGAGCAGCTCGAAGGTCTGCCGCTCGTCGTCGTCGGCGAAGCCGTACAGCGTCAGGGAGTCCTCCCGCACGACGAGCGAGGTGGCGAGCCGGGTCTGCTGCCCGACGCGCAGCCCGGAGAGCGTGTCGGGGCTGCACTGGACGGCCATGCCGACCCCACCGACCTCGACCACGGCGGTGTCCGGGCCCAGCGCGGCGACCGGTCCGGAGAGATAAGCGATCATGCGAGACGGCCCTTCGGGGAGCTGGAGGCGGCGGCGTGCGCCTGCTGGAGGCGGTTGATCGCCGGGGCCCGCCAGATGTGGCAGATGGCGAGCGCCAGCGCGTCCGCGGCGTCGGCCGGCTTCGGCGGTGCGTCGAGCCGGAGCAGCCGGGCGACCATCGCCCCGACCTGCGCCTTGTCGGCGCGCCCGCTGCCCGAGACGGCGGCCTTGACCTCGCTGGGCGTGTGCAGTGCGACGGGCAGACCGCGGCGGGCGGCGCAGAGCATGGCCACGGCGCTGGCCTGCGCGGTGCCCATCGCCGTGCGCACGTTGTGCTGGCTGAAGACCCGTTCGACGGCGACCACATCGGGCCGGTGCTCCTCGAGCCACTGCTCGAGCCCGGTCTCGACGTCCACCAGTCGCCGGGCGGTGTCGGCGTCCGCGGGGGTGCGCACCACCCCGACGCCGCACATGCGCAGCCGGCGCCCGGCCGCGCCCTCCACCACGCCCACGCCGCAGCGGGTCAGCCCGGGGTCCACGCCCAGCACCTTCACCGATCGCCTCCCGTCGACTCTGCCCGGAAGGCTATCTGCTGCCGCCGACAACGATCACGGCGCACGACGCTGAACGGGCCGGCGGATCGTTTCCGTCGGCCCGTTCGGGACAGTGCCGCTGATCCGGCGTCAGGCCTCGACCTTCGCCAGCACCTCGTCGG
>DASSBO010000434.1:0-4825 GCA_035698655.1 Streptomyces sp. | reverse complement strand
AAGTCCGCGACCAGATCCGTGTCGAGCCCCTGCGACAAGGCGTCAAAGGCAAGCCGCTGTACATCCTCACGGCGGACATCGCTGATGGCGCGCAAGTCTGACATCGCGGTGGTCTCCCATGCGGAGCTCGAGCGGATCTGGGACGAGAACGCCATGTCCCAGAAGCTGCGCACCGGCCTCCTGATCGAGATTATCGTACCCCAGGGACCGGCGAAGAATCCGCGCTACGCCGGCGGCGCCTCTCGAATCGTGAAGGTGCGGACGCCCAGCGGACAGCACATCGGTACGCTCCACGAGATCGTCGGCCCCTCCGGCGACATCCTGCACCGGCATCCGCACGACTACACGTTGCGAGACTGCAGCCGCGTCCGCATCGCCGACCGCAACGACCCGCCCTAGCCCACACACACCGAGGCCCGGCGTGTGGCCGGGCCTCGTGGCTGCTTGCTTGCTTCCGAGGGCTACCAGCGGCGCCCACCGCCGCCACCACCGCCGGGGCGCGGGCCACGGTCGCCTCCGCCACCGCCGCCACTCGGGCGGGAGCCGCCGCGGTCGCCGCCACCGCTGCGCTCGCCACCGCCTCCACCGCCGCGACTGCCGTAACCGCCACCGCCACCGAAGCCGCCGCGGTCACCACCGCCGCCGCCCGGACGCGGGCCGCGGTCGCCGCCTCGGTCGCCGCCGCCACCGCGGCGCGGGCCGCCTCGGCCGCCACGGTCCCCGCCTCCGCCACCCTCGCGGCGCGGCGGGCGGTCGTCGTCGCCCAGCTGGTCGTCGGACAGGCCCACCGAGCCGCCGCCGACCACCGAGGGCCGGGCGGACAGGTTCAGCCGGCCCAGGTTGTCGATCTCGACCACCTTCACCGTTAGCGGGTCACCGGTGTCCACCACGTCCTCAACGCGGTCGATGCGGTCCTCTGACAGTTCGGAGATGTGGACGAGACCCTCCTTGCCGGGCAGGATCTCGACGAAGGCGCCGAAGGCCATGATGCGGGTGACCTTGCCGTCGTAGACCTCGCCCGGCTTGATCTCCTTGGTCAGGCCCTGGATCTCGCCGACGGCCTGGCGCACGCCCTCGGCGTCCGCGCCGGAGACGAAGATCGTGCCGTCTTCCTCGACATCGATCTTCGCGCCGGTGCGGCCGATGATGCCGTTGATCACGCGGCCGCCCGGGCCGATCACCGCACCGATCTTCTCCGGGTCGATCTTCACCGTCGTGATCTTCGGGGCGAACTCGGAGACCTCATCGCGCGGCTCGGAGAGCGCGCTCAGCATGGACTCCAGGATCTGCATGCGGCCCTGGCGCGCGCGGTCGAAGACCTGCTCCAGGAAGTTCGGCGGCAGGCGCTTCAACTTGATGTCCAGCTGCACGGCGGTCACTCCGCGCTCCGTCCCGGCCACCTTGAAGTCCATGTCACCGAAGGCGTCCTCGATGCCGGCGATGTCGGTCAGGATGCGGTAGTTGCCCTCGTCCTGGTCGTCCGTGATCAGACCCATGGCCACGCCGGCCACCGGCGCATCGATGGGCACGCCGGCGTCCATCAGCGCCAGGATCCCGGCGCAGATCGACGCCTGCGAGGTGGAGCCGTTCGAGGACAGCACGTCCGACACGATGCGCAGGGTGTAGGGGAACTCCTCGAACGGCGGCAGCACCGCCGCCATCGCCTTCTCGCCCAGCATCCCGTGGCCGATCTCGCGGCGGCCCGGGCCGCGCAGCGGCCGCGCCTCGCCGACGGAGAACGGCGGGAAATTGTAGTGGTGCATGAACGCCTTGTAGGGCTCCGGGTTGATGTTATCCAGGCGCTGCCGGTCACCGATGGGACCCAGCGTCGCCACGCTCAGCACCTGCGTCTGGCCGCGCTGGAAGAGCCCGGAACCGTGCACCCGAGGCAGCACGCCGACGCTGGAGAAGAGCTCGCGCATATCCTCGGGCGCGCGGCCGTCCGCGCGCTGGTTGTCCTGCAGGATGCGGCGGCGCACGAAGGCCTTGAGGCCGGCCTCCGTCATGGAGCGGACCTTGCCCTTGTCGAGCGCCGCGGCGTCCGCCTCCGACAGGCCGGCGACCAGCTCGGCGTGCACCTTCGCGCCCATCTGGTCGATGCCGCGGAAGCCCTCCGACTGCACGGAGGCGAGCACCTCGTCCTGCCAGCTGTCGAGGATCTGCTGGATGCGCTGCTTGAGGTCAGTGTCCTCGGCCGGCGCCTCGAAGCTGCGCTTCTGCTGGCCGACGGCGGCGATCACCTCTTCCTGCAGGCTGTTCAGTTCGTCGCAGATGCGACGGCCGTACTCGATGCCCTCGATCAGCTCGGCTTCCGGCACCTGCTTGGCGCCGACCTCCAGCATGATCACGGAGTCACGGGTCGCCGCCACCGTGATCTCGACGTCCGAGGCCTCACCCTCCTCGTAGGTGGGGAACGCCTTCCACTGCCCGTCCACGCGGCCGACCTTCACGGAGGACACCGGGCCCTCGAAGGGCAGCGAGGACATGCAGATCACGGTCGATGCACCGGTCGTGGCCATCGGGTCCGCCGGGTGCACACGGTCCGAGGCGAGCAGCGTGCAGACGACCTGCACCTCGCGCTTGAAGCCCTTCGGGAAGAGCGGGCGGATCGGGCGGTCGGTCATGCGGGCGGCCAGCGTCGCCTCGGTGCCCGGGCGGCCCTCCCGGCGGAAGAACGAGCCGGGGATCTTGCCGATCGCGTACATGCGCTCTTCGAAGTCCACGGTCAGCGGGAAGAAGTCGATGCCGGGGCGCGGGTCGTCCTCGCACACGGTCACGAGGATGATCGAGTCGCCGTAGCGCACCGTGCAGGCGGCAGCGGCATTCGGGGCGAGCAGCCCCGTGCTGATCTCGAACGGCAGGCCCTCGATCTCACGCGAGAACGTGCGCTGTTGCTGGCGGGTGGTCTGTGTCTCTGTGGTCAAAATTCCTTCACCTGTTTCCTCTGCCGGCCGTGGCCGGCGGTCATGAGTGCGGGCGCGATCACCTCGAGCGGGTCCCGCGCGCCGAGGGGCGGGAGGCCGATCCGAGGTCGCGGGGCCGGAGAGTTCCGGGCGTCGGGGGGATCGGTGGAGTGTCGGTGTGGCGGTGGGAGGCCGGCTGGTGGGCCGGCGCCTCGTGTGCCGCGCGTGCGGCATTGTCCGCAGGCGTGTCGCTGGTGTCCGTGCTCTCGCTGCTTCTCTTCACGTCTACAACTACTCGAGCGGTGCGCCGAAGGCCCTGGGTGCCGCTCGCGGCCCGGCGTCGTCTCGCGATGCGGGCGCTGAAATGCGAAGGGCTGCGCTAGCGGCGCAGCCCCAGGGCCTGGATCACCTGGTGGTACCGGTCGACGTCTGTGTTGCTGAGATAGCGCAACTGTCGACGGCGTTGGCCCACGAGTTTGAGCAGGCCACGACGTGTGGCGTAGTCGTGCTTGTGCTCGCGGAGGTGCTCAGTCAGCCGGATGATGCGGCTGGTGAGCAGCGCGACCTGGACCTCGGGCGAACCGGTGTCGGTGTCGTGCTGTTTGAACTGTTGGATGGTCTCGCGCTTCTGTTCGGCAGTTGGCATCAGGGGCGTAGGTCCGTGGTTCCGTCTCGTTCGACTCTTGCTTCTTCGCTCACTCGGCCGGCCGTCGCAACGGCAAACCGGCAGCCGCGGCGGGCTGCACCATGCAGGTACGCTAGCATAGCCTCTGGCGGCGGGCAACGAATCCCGAGGCCACGCGCAACCCCTCGCTGCCCGCGGGACCCGCGCGGCGGCCAGCTGCTGCGGGAGTGTCATGCCCCGGACCATCGTCGTCGTCGATGCCGACGCCTGCATCCCCACCGAGCTCGCCGCGGCCGCCGAGATGCGTGTGGCGCCGCCGGACGCGCGGCTGCTGCTCCAGCCCGACAGCGTGGCGGCGCTGCGGGCAGACGCCGGGCCGCCGCCCGAGGGGCCGGTGGGCGACGCGTGCGCCCAGGCCGCCGAGGATGCCGGCGCCGTCCTCTATGTGGGGGTGGGCGACGGGTACGGGTCGCCCCAAGGAGCCGCGGAGTACGCCCGTCACGCCGTGCAGGCCCACGTGCCGGGCGCGGCCTTCGAGGTGTACGACAGCGGCGCCGCGCTCATGGGCGCCGGATGGCAGGCGCTCGCCGCCGCTCGTGTGCTACGCGACGGCGGGACGGTGGAGGCGGCGCGCCTGGCGGCCGAGGTCGTCGCGGGCCGGGTGCAGGTGCTGGCGATGCTGGAACACCCGGAACTGGCGATCGCGGCCGGCGCCACCGAACTGGGCGACGACCGTCAGCGGGCGCTCGTGATGCTGGAGGGGCCGGGCATCACCGTCCTCGGCCGCCTGGCGAAGCGCGACCAGGCGCTGCAGGCCCTGCGCAACGAGTTCGCCCGCCGCGCCGCCGAGGCGGAGGGCGCCCTCCACGTCGCGGTCCACCATGCGGGCGCGCAGGCCGGCGCCGAGGCGCTGGCGACCTGGACCGAGCGCACGCTCCACCCCTCGACGCTGGTCGTCGCCCCATTGACCCGCCACGCCGCGACCCGCCTCGGCCCGCGCATGCTCGGCGTCGCCTGGTACCGCGAGTAAGGGCAGGGCACACCCTCGTCGCGGCCTGTTACCGCGATGCACGAGACGACTGCCCTTCCGCTGTAGGGGCGCAGCGTGCTGCGCCCAGGGATGGTCGGCGACCATGGAGCGCGCTGGCCGCACATCCTCGGCGTCGCCAGGTTTATCGCGGTGCACGAGACGCCCACCGTTCCGGTGTAGGGGCGCAGCGTGCTGCACCCAAGGACGACCGGCGTGCGCGGACCAGAGGGAACGTGCACGGGGCTTGGCCGGCGATCCGGGGCGGCG
>DASSBO010000433.1:0-5051 GCA_035698655.1 Streptomyces sp. | reverse complement strand
GGCCCCACGGCTGGAAAATCGGGCGAGGTTTGGCCCGGAAACCGCCCGAATTCCGGGCCAAACCTCGCCCTACTTCCCGGTAAGCCCGCTCCGGCGTCTGTGCGCGTACCCTTTCCCGGTCGCAGGCGGATCCGGGGTGTGCCGCCGGGCGGGACGAAGCGAAGCGAGCCGACGATGCGCCCGCCGGCTCGCGGCAGCAGCGCGCCTGCTCAGCCAGCCACGGGCCTCGCCCCCGGACAACGGTGAACGCCCACAGCCGGACACGGGTGCACCCCGGCCACGAACTCGCCGGTCACCGGCATCCTGAACGGACCGCGCACCCGGCACCCCTCCCCCCGTAGCCAGCGCCTTTCAAATACCCGCACCACAAAAGCACCCGCATTGTTTCCGTCCAGCACGCGCGTTGGACACCGGGCAACCGATCGTGCCACCGGCGTGCAGAACACAACCGCACACCCCCCCCTCACAGCCGGACGCCTCCGTCACCCCACCACATCTGCTTTTGGGCTTCGCTGCGGAGGAAGGCCACGGTGTGGAGGCCGACGGGCGTGCCGCCCGTCAGGAGCGCAGGGAGTTCGGGCAGCGGGGCGACCGTGGCGGGGTGGTCCAGGAGGACGGTGAGTGGTGGGTCGAGCCGGCCGGCGGATGACCGTTCGGCCATGCGGCGGCCGTGCCCGACCACGGCGGAGGTGAACGCCGTCAGAAGCGGCATCGCGCCCGGGTCGCCCCGGTGTGGCGCCTCGTTCGGCTCGCCCACTGCGTAAAGCGTTCCCCGCTCGGACACGAACGATGCCCACGCGGGGGTGTCATTTCCTGAGGCACTGAAGCGTGCGGGCGCGCAGGAGTTGCGGATGTGGACCTGGGACGTGCAGCTCAGCGCCCTGTGCAGCAACTCCTCGGCCTGCGTACGGCGTTCCGGATGCGCCGTCAGTGTCGCCTCCAGCTCGCCCGCCGCTGCTGCCACCGCTCGGGTGTCCGTTCGGAGGATGCGCACCGCGTCCTTTGAACTCATGGACCGTGCCCAGCGATGCACCTCACGGAACGGCTCACCGGCCACCGCAGCTGCGTGCAGCCAGCAGCGCAGGATGGTCGCCGCGGTGTCGTGCACGGGATCGTGAGTGCGCCCGGGGGCGCGAAGCGGGGCCAGGAGCGCGGCCGCGCGGGTGCGGGCTACGGGCATGTCCGCGCAGCCCTGGTGTGGTGCCCAGCGGAGCCGGGCGGGCGCGTCTGTCCGTTGCAGCGGGTCGTACACGTGGACCGGCCCCAGCTTTGTCCGTGCGCCGACCGTCGAGGCGTACAGCTCCACGTCGCCGGTCACCACGAGCGCGGCGCCCTCGGCGTCGGAGAGTGCCGCCTGTGCGGCCTCCAGGTTCTCCGGGGCCGGGACGATGTGCAGGCCGCCCGTCTGGAAAGCGGGGCGAGACGCCGCCCGAGCCGGTGCGGCAGCAGCGGCCGCGACGGGGTCCGCCAACCGCTCAACCGCCGCCACGGGAGCGGGCGACACTGACCCCGGATGCTGCTCCGGCCCCGGCTGCTGCTCCCGCCCCGGCTGCTGCGCCGGTCCCGACTGCTGCTCCGGCCCCGGCTGCCGTTCCAGCTCCGGCTCCGACGCCGGGACCGACTTCGTCGGCCCGGCCCGGCGTGCCATGCGGACGGCACGCCAGCGGGTGAACGTGCCGAGCACGAACACGGTGAGCACGATCAGCACCATCACCTGGCTGATGAACAGGCCCCAGAACAGCCCGTAACCCGACAGCTGGTCGGGCGGGGTGTCCGGCCAGGCCGCCGGGATGTCGTGCGGTCGCGTGAACAGCGAGCGGACCGCCATCGGTGTGCGGGTGAAGGTGACGCCGTCGGGCCACGAGCCGTGGCTCAGGAGGCCGGCCAGCCCTGTGGCCGTCCAGCACAGCGCCGTGACGCCCAGGAGGAAGCCCAGCGCGCCGACGAGAAGTCCGTCCGGGATTCCGCCGCGCTTCTCGTCCTCCCGCCGCCTCCCGTTCTCCCATGCCCCGTCTCGCGCCCGCATGCCTCAGGCCACCGTGGAGCGCGAGGAGGCGTTGCCGCCGGCGCTGTTGGCGCGGTCCATGGCGCGGGCTCTGGACTCGGCCTCCGCGTCGAGTTGTTCGTCGAGCGATGCCTGCGCGCCGTCCGCCGGTGCGGAGGACTCGGTCATGGCCCGGTCGGTGAAGACGAGCGGGCGTTCCGCCTCGGTGATGAGGTGTTTGACCACCTGGACGTTGCCGTTGACGTCCCAGACGGCGATGCCGGGCGACAGGGTGGGGATGATCTCCACCGCCCAGCGGGGCAGCCCGAGTACCTTGCCCGTTGCTCTGGCCTCGTCCGCCTTCTGTGCGTACACCGTGCGGGTGGAGGCCATCTTCAAAATCGCCGCCGCCTCCCGCGCGGCCGCCCCGTCCACGACGTCCGACAGGTGGTGGACCACCGCGACGAAGGACAGGCCGAGCCGTCGGCCGAACTTGAGCAGCCGCTGGAAGAGCTGGGCGACGAAGGGGCTGTTGATGATGTGCCAGGCCTCCTCCACCAGGAAGATCCGCTTCTTCCGGTCCGGGCGGATCCAGGTGTGTTCCAGCCAGACGCCGACGATCGCCATCAGGATCGGCATGGCGATCGAGTTCCGGTCGATGTGCGAGAGGTCGAAAACGATCAGCGGTGCGTCCAGGTCGATGCCGACGGTCGTCGGACCGTCGAACATGCCGCGCAGGTCGCCGTCGACCAGCCGGTCGAGCACCAGCGCCACGTCCAGGCCCCAGGCGCGGACGTCCTCGAGGGCCACGTTCATCGCGACGGCCGAATCCGGCTCGGGGTGGCGCAGTTGCTCCACGATGTCGGTGAGCACCGGCTGTCGGCCGGCCGTGGTGGCGTTGACGTGGCTGTGGGCCACCTTGAGGGCGAAGCCGGCACGTTCGTCGAGCCCGTGGCCCAGCGCGACCTCGATGATGGTGCGCAGCAGGGCCAGCTGGCCCGTGGTGGTGATGGCGGGATCGAGTGGGTTGAGCCGGATGCCTTGGTCGAGGGCCGCCGTCGGGTCGAGGCGGATCGGTGTGAGGCCCATCTCCTCGGCGATGAGGTTCCACTCGCCGACGCCGTCCTCGCCCTGCGCGTCCAGCACCACGACCTGCCGGTCGCGGAAGCGGAGCTGGCGCAGCACGTAGGTCTTCTCCAGGGCGGACTTGCCGTTGCCGGACTCGCCCAGTACCAGCCAGTGCGGGGCGGGCAGTTGCTGACCGTAGAGCTGGAAGGGGTCGTAGATGTAGCCCTTGCCGCTGTAGACCTCGCGGCCGATGATCACGCCGGAGTCGCCCAGTCCCGGCGCGGCCGTGGGCAGGTAGACGGCCTGGGCCTGGCCGGTGGAGGTGCGCACGGGGAGCCGGGTGGTCTCCGTCCGGCCGAAAAGGAAGCCGGTGAAGGCCTCGGTGACGGCGGTCAGCGGGTCGAGTCCTGCCATGGCGCTACCTCCGGATGCCGGTCGCGAAGGGCAGTGTGTTCACGAACGCCCGGTGGTGCTCCCGATCGCACCACTCCAGCTTCAGATAGGACTTGCCGGCACCGGCCCGGATGGTCCGCTTGTCGCGGGCCAGCGCCTCGGGACTGCGGGAGGACACCGTGAGGTAGCCGACGAGGTTCACGCCGGCCGCCCCGCTCGCCAGGTCCTCACCGCGCTGGTCGACGCGGCCCTGGGTGGCGATGTCGCGGGGGTCGACCGTGCGGTTCATCTTCGCCGAGCGGCTGGCCTCCGCCACGTCGTTGGTCTTCTCCGTCAGCATCCGTTCGATCGCGAGCTCGGTGGGTTCGAGGTCCATCACGACCGCCACCGTGCGGATCACGTCCGGCGTGTGGACGAGCAGCGGGGCCAGGAAGTTGACGCCGATCGGTGTCATCGGCCACTCCTTGACCCACGCCGTCGCGTGGCACCAGGGTGCGCGGGTCGTGGACTCGCGGGTCTTGGCCTGCAGGAACGTCGGCTCGCGGGCGTCGAGTTCGGCGGGCCACGCGTTGCGGCGGGTCATGGCCTGGATGTGGTCGATGGGGTGGTCCGGGTCGTACATGGAGTGGATGAGCGAGGCGGTCCGTGCCTGGCCGAGCGGCTGCCGCACCCGGATGTCGGCCTCTGCGAGGCGGGCACAGATGTCCGTCAGTTCGCGGGCCATGACGATCGCGAGGCCCTCGTCCCGCGACATCTTCCGGTTCGTCGTCGTGCGGGCGGCCTTCGCGAGGGTGGCGGCCTCGGCGGCGAGGTCGCGGCCGTAGTGCATGCAGGCCACCAGGTAGGCGCGGTGCTGTTCGCTGGACGTGGAGACCATCGATTGCAGCTGGTCGTAGGACTCCTGCAGCCAGGGCGCCGCCTTGTCGTCGCCGCGTTGCGCGACGTCCTTGGCGTGGGCGTCCGGGTCGGCGGGGAGGGTGCGGGCCAGCATCTGCAGGCGGGTCACGAAACCGTCGCCGTTGGCGACGTGTTTGAGCAGGGTGCCGAACCGGTCGACAAGGGCCTCCTGGTCCTCGCTGTCGCGCAGGCCGACGCCCGGGCCCTCGATCTCGATGGCGGCGGTGACCGTGCGCCGGTCCGCGTGCAGCAGGACGGCGATGTCGTCGGGGCCGAACGGCGCGGAGAGCCAGGTGATCCGGCCGACGCCTGGAGGCGGGCCGATCTCCACCTCCCGCCCGTCCAGCCGGGTACCGGCCTCCGGGGCCGCCGAGCGGTAGGCACCGCCGCGCCGCAGCAACCGGCGGTAGGAGCGGTCGATTTCAAACCAACGGTAGAAGGTGCGGCCCTTGTAGGGCACGTAGACGGCCGCCAGGGCGATCAGCGGGAAACCGACGAGCGCGGGGATCCGCACGGACATGACGGGCAGCAGCAGGCCGCTCATCATGCCGAGGAAGGCCCCGGCGACGATGAGGGCGATCTCGCCGGTCTCCCGGTTCTTGCCGACGATCGCGTTCGGGCGGGCCCGGCCGATCAGGTACGTGCGGCGGGGCGCGACGGTCGTGTGAGGTGTCGTCACCCGCGATCACCTCCGGAGGTGCTGCGGTCG
>DASSBO010000432.1:0-3045 GCA_035698655.1 Streptomyces sp. | reverse complement strand
GACCGGGCCGTGCTTCTTGGCGACGGAGCGCAGCAGCGGCAGGGCCACGGTGTGGTCGCCGCCCAGGGTCATCATGCGGGCGCCGGTGGCGAGCAGGTCGTCGGCGGCGGCCTCGATGGTCTCGACGGCCTCGTTGATGTTGAACGGGTTCGCCGCGATGTCACCGGCGTCGGCGACCTGCGCGAGGGCGAACGGGGAGGCGTCCTGCGCCGGGTTGTAGGGGCGCAGCAGGCGGGAGGCCTCGCCGTTCGCCCTCGCACAGGTCGCCGACGCCGGTGACATCGCCGCGAACCCGTTCAACATCGACGAGGCGGTCGAGACGGTCCAGGCCGCGGCCGACGACATCCTCGACTCGGGCGCCCGGATGATGACCCTCGGCGGCGACCACACGATCGCGCTGCCGCTGCTCCGGTCGGTCGCGCGCAAGCACGGCCCGGTCGCCCTGCTGCACTTCGACGCCCACCTGGACACCTGGGACACCTACTTCGGCGCGGCCTACACGCACGGCACGCCGTTCCGCCGGGCCGTGGAGGAGGGGATCCTCGACACCTCGGCGCTCTCCCACGTGGGCACCCGCGGGCCGCTGTACGGGAAGAAGGACCTGGACGACGACGCCAAGATGGGCTTCGGCATCGTCACCTCCGCCGACGTGATGCGGCGCGGCGTGGCCGAGGTGACCCAGCAGCTGCGCGAGCGCATCGGCGACCGGCCGCTGTACGTCTCCGTCGACATCGACGTGCTGGACCCCGCGCACGCCCCGGGCACCGGCACGCCGGAGGCCGGCGGACTCACCTCCCGCGAGCTGCTGGAGATCATCCGCGGGCTCTCGGACTGCCGGCTGGTCTCGGCCGACCTGGTCGAGGTCGCCCCGGCCTACGACCAGGCCGAGATCACCTCCGTGGCGGCCTCGCACACCGCGTACGAGCTGACCACGCTGATGACCCGGCAGATCGCCGCCTCGCGCGCCTGAGCCGGGCCCGCAGGGTCGGGTTTCGGCCATCCTGGCGACCGCTTCCCCCGGGCCGGCGCCGCCCCGCGGTGCCGGCGGCGGGGCGCGGCGGCCTGATCCGTCCAGGCCGTGTTTCCATGACAATCGATTACATGTGGCCATCGGTTTAACACGCAACGTTACCGGTTTTGTTCGGTGGTCCTGCGGGACCTGGCGATCTACGACAGACTACGGACCGCTGCCCCGCGGAAACGGGGCGTCACTGACGGACGGCGAGCCGGCCCTGTGGGGGGTGTTCGGTCGCGCCGATGGCCACCGACAGACGCCTCGCAGCCGGTGCGGCCCCGGAGTGCTCTGCGGCTTCCTCCGGGGCCGACGCCGGGCAGTGGCCGAATCCGGCACGCCACCCGGGATGAAATGTCAGCGCCGAGGCGTTGGATGTGTCCTGCAGGGACAGGCGGGCAGCGGAAGGACGGCGGCGTGAGCGACGGGGAGACGGACGAGCGGACCAGCGGCTGGGCGCGGCGGCTGATCGCGCACTGCTGGGTCTACCGGCGGAACGTGCTGCTCGCTCTCGGGGCCTCGCTGGCCGGCATGGGCGTCATGGCCCTGGTCCCGCTGGTCACCAAGATCATCATCGATGACGTCGTCGTCAGCGGCGACGGCAGCCTCGCCCTGTGGATCACCCTGCTCGTCACGGCCGGCGTGCTCGTCTACGGTCTGACGTTCGTGCGCCGCTTCTACGGCGGCCGGCTGGCCCTGGACGTCCAGCACGACCTGCGCACCGGCATGTACGAGGCGCTGGTCAGGCTCGACGGGCGCTCGCAGGACGAGCTGAGCACCGGCCAGGTCGTCGGCCGCGGCACCAGTGACCTGCAGCTCGTGCAGAGCCTGCTCTTCATGATCCCCATGATGATCGGCAACGTGCTGCTCTTCGTGGTCGCGCTCGTCGTGATGCTCATCCTCTCCCCGCTGCTCACCCTCGTCTCGCTCGCCGTCGCCCCGCTGCTGTGGTGGATCGCCTCCCGCAGCCGCAACCGGCTCTTCCCTGCCACCTGGTACGCCCAGCAGCAGGCCGGCGCCGTCGCCTCCGTCGTCGACGGCGCGGTCACCGGCGTCCGCGTCGTCAAGGGCTTCGGCCAGGAGGACCAGGAGACCGGCAAGCTGCGTGCCATCAGCCGCACCCTCTTCGCCGGCCGGCTGCGCACCGTACGGCTCAACGCCCGCTACACGCCCGCGCTGCAGGCCGTGCCCTCCCTCGGACAGGTCGCCATGCTCGCGCTCGGCGGCTGGCTGGCCACCCGGGGCCAGATCACCCTGGGCACCTTCGTGGCCTTCTCCACCTACCTCGCCCAGCTCGTCGGCCCCGTCCGGATGCTGGCCATGATGCTCACCATCGGCCAGCAGGCCCGCGCCGGCGTCGAGCGGGTCTTCGACCTGATGGACACCGAGCCGCGGCTCACCGAACGCCCCGACGCCCGCGAACTGCCCGCCGAGGCCGACGCCTCCGTCGAGTTCGACGACGTCTCCTTCGGCTACGGCGGCGACGGCAGCGAGGCCGCCGCGCCCGTCCTCGACGGGTTCAGCCTGCGCATCGAACCCGGTGAGACCGTCGCCGTGGTCGGCACCAGCGGCAGCGGCAAGTCCACCGTCTCGCTGCTGCTGCCCCGCTACTACGACGTGACCGGCGGCGCCGTGCGGGTCGGCGGCCACGACGTGCGCGACCTGACGCTCGGCTCGCTGCGCGCCGCCATAGGGCTCGTGCCCGAGAACAGCTTCCTGTTCTCCGAGACCATCCGCGAGAACATCGCCTACGGCGCGCCCGACGCCACCGACGAACAGGTGCACGCCGCCGCCGTCGCCGCACAGGCCGACGGCTTCATCCAGGCGCTGCCCGACGGGTACGAGACGACCGTCGGCGAACAGGGCCTGACGCTCTCCGGCGGCCAGCGGCAGCGCATCGCCCTGGCCCGCGCCATCCTCACCGACCCCCGGCTGCTGCTGCTCGACGACGCCACCTCCGCGGTCGACCCGATCGTGGAGCAGGAGATCCTCGCCGGGCTGCGCGGCAGCGCCGGGGCCACCCCGCTCGTCGT
>DASSBO010000431.1:0-4097 GCA_035698655.1 Streptomyces sp. | reverse complement strand
GACGACTCCGCGGGCACCTCTCCCCGCGGCTCCTCCGAGGACGCCGACGCCGGCCGCCCGTCGCTCGGCCTGCTCGCCCCCCGAGAGGAGGAGGCGCCGGCCGCCGAGCCGGCCCCCAGCGCCGAGGTCCCGCCGCAGGTGCCCTCGGCCCGGCCGTACCAGGACAGCCCGGCCGAGGAACTGGATGTGCCGGACTTCCTGAAGTGATAGGACAGCACGAGACCGCAGGCGGCGCGCACTTCGCCTTCACCGACAGGTGGGGAGGGGTGAGCGCCGCTCCGCGTGACAGCCTCAACCTGGGCGGGGCCGTCGGTGACGACCCCGCCGCGGTGCTGCGCAATCGCGAACTCGCGGCGCGGTCCCTCGGCCTCGACCCGGCCCGGGTGGTCTGGATGAACCAGGTGCACGGCCGGGAAGCCGCCGTCGTCGACGGCCCGTGGCGCGGCGAGGTGCCGCCGGCCGACGCCGTCGTCACCGCCCGCCGCGGTCTGCCGCTCGCGGTGCTCACCGCCGACTGCACGCCCGTGCTGCTCGCCGACCCGGTCGCCGGGGTGGTCGCCGCCGCGCACGCCGGGCGGCCCGGCCTGGTGGCCGGCGTGGTCCCGGCGGCGCTCGAGGCGATGGTCCGGCTCGGTGCCGAGCCCGGCCGCGTCACGGCGCGGATCGGCCCCGCCGTGTGCGGGCGGTGCTACGAGGTGCCGGAGGCGATGCGTGCGCAGGTGTCCGCCGTGGTGCCCGAGGCACACGCGACCACCTCTTGGGGCACACCGTCGGTCGACGTCCCGGCCGGCGTCCGTGCCCAGTTGGCCGCACACGGCGTCCCCGCGCCCACGGCCTCGCCGGTGTGCACCCTGGAGTCGGAGGACCACTTCTCCTATCGGCGTGACAAGCAGACCGGACGGCTGGCCGGCTATGTCTGGCTGGAGCCGGCGCCGGGAGCCGCGGGGGAGGACGAGGTGAACGGGGCATGACGGACAGCAGCACGGAGCGCGCGGTCGAACTCGCGGCGAACCTCGCCCGGGTGGAGGAGCGCATCGCGCGCGCCTGCGGCGCATCGGGGCGCAGCCGGGAGGACGTCACGCTGATCGTCGTCACCAAGACGTTCCCCGCCGAGGACGTCCGGCTGCTCGCCGGACTCGGCGTGCGGCACGTGGCGGAGAACCGGGACCAGGACGCCGCGCCCAAGGCCGCCGCCTGCGCGGACCTGCCCCTGCAGTGGCACTTCGTGGGGCAGTTGCAGACCAACAAGGCACGTTCCGTGACCGGATACGCGCACCACGTGCACTCCGTGGACCGGTTGCGGCTGGTGGGTGCGCTCGGCCGCGCCGCTCGGCAGGCCGGGCGCGAGGTGGGCGCTCTGGTGCAGGTCGGTCTGGACGCCGGTGCGGAGCCCTCCGGCGGGCGTGGTGGCGTCGCGCCGGACCAGGTGGCCGAACTGGCCGACGCGGTGGCCGCGGAGGAGGGGCTCCGCCTGGAGGGGCTGATGACCGTGGCGCCGCTGGAGGGGCCCTACGCCGGACGCCCGCAGGAGGCGTTCTCGCGGCTGGCGGAAATGTCAAGGTGCCTGCGCGCGCGGCACCCTGCTGCCACGATGGTCTCGGCAGGGATGAGCGCCGATCTGGAACAGGCGGTGGCCGCTGGTGCGACACATCTCCGCGTGGGAAGCGCGGTACTCGGCGTCCGACCACGACTCCGGTAACGTCGCGAAGCAAGTCGGACCACAGTAGAAAATATGGTCATTTCCGTCTGATCGGACAGGCGGAGCTGCCCCACAGAGCGGAGGACGCAGAGCATGGCCGGCGCGATGCGCAAGATGGCGGTCTACCTCGGCCTCGTGGAGGACGACGGCTACGACGGCCCGGGGTTCGACCCCGACGACGAGTTCGAGCCCGAACCGGAGCCCGAACCGGAACGTCGTCGGCACCACGAGCCCCCTCAGTCACATTCCCTGTCGCAGACCGAACCCGAGGAGCCGGTGCGGATGGTGCATCCGCCGGCGCAGCGGGAACGCGAGCGTCCGCCGGCGGTCTCCGCGGCGTCGTCCGGTCCGGCGGCGTCCGGCCCCGAAGGCGGACGAGGCGGGAGGATTGCTCCCGTGTCATCCATCACACCTGACCGTCAGAACCAGGAGAAGAGCGACCCGGTGATCATGCCCAAGGTGGTGTCCGAGCGAGAGCCGTACCGGATCACCACACTGCACCCCCGGACCTACAACGAAGCCCGTACCATCGGGGAACACTTCCGCGAGGGCACTCCGGTGATCATGAATCTGACCGAGATGGACGACACCGACGCGAAGCGACTTGTCGACTTTGCCGCCGGTCTGGTCTTCGGTCTGCACGGCAGTATCGAGCGGGTGACGCAGAAGGTCTTCCTGCTGTCTCCTGCTAACGTCGATGTAACGGCGGAGGACAAGGCCCGCATCGCTGAGGGTGGGTTCTTCAACCAGAGCTGAACGCAGGACCGAGGGAACGTGCCGCGAAGGCGCACAGAGTCAGGGGAGAGGGAAGCGTAGATGGGTACCGCACTGGACGTGGTCTACATCGCGCTGTACTGCTTCATGATCGTGCTGATCTTCCGGCTGGTGATGGACTACGTCTTCCAGTTCGCCCGGTCCTGGCACCCCGGCAGGGCGATGGTGGTCGTTCTGGAGGCCGCCTACACTGTCACCGATCCGCCACTGAAGCTGCTGCGGCGGTTCATCCCACCGCTACGCTTCGGGGGCGTGGCGCTCGACCTGTCCTTCTTCGTTCTGTTGATCATCGTCTACATTCTCCTGTCCATCGTCGGTGGCCTGGGGTAGACGAGGCGGGCCTGTCGATATGCCGATGACTACGTTGAGGTGAAGAGATGCCACTGACCCCCGAGGACGTGCGGAACAAGCAGTTCACGACCGTCCGCCTCCGAGAAGGCTATGACGAGGACGAGGTCGATGCCTTCCTCGACGAGGTCGAAGCAGAGCTGACCCGGCTTCTCCGCGAGAACGAGGATCTGCGGGCGAAGCTGGCCGCGGCGACCCGCGCCGCGGCGCAGAACCAGCAACAGGGCGGCATGCGCAAACCGCCGCCCGATCAGCAGCAGGGGCCCGGCCCCGAGCGGCAGGGCGGTGCACCCGTGCCCGCCGCCATATCGGGACCGCAGCCGGTCGGACCGCAGCAGGGGATGGGTGGACCTCCCCAGCTGCCCGGCGGGCAGCCGCAGCTGCCGGCCGGCCCCGGCGGTCCGCAGGGCGGCCCCCAGGGCGGCCCGATGGGGCCCGGCGGCCCCGGCCACGGCCCGATGGGCCACGGACCCGGTGGTCCCGGCGGCCCCGGACACGGTCCGGGTGGCCCCGGCCACGGCGGCCCGCAGGTTCCGGGCGTCCCCGGCGCCCAGAACAACGACAGCGCCGCCCGCGTGCTCTCGCTGGCCCAGCAGACCGCCGACCAGGCGATCGCCGAGGCGCGCTCCGAGGCCAACAAGATCGTCGGTGAGGCGCGCAGCCGTGCCGAGGGTCTGGAGCGGGACGCCCGCGCCAAGGCGGACGCCCTGGAGCGGGACGCGCAGGAGAAGCACCGCGTGGCCATGGGCTCCCTGGAGTCCGCGCGCGCCACGCTCGAGCGCAAGGTCGAGGACCTGCGCGGCTTCGAGCGCGAGTACCGCACGCGCCTGAAGTCGTACCTGGAGAGCCAGCTGCGTCAGCTGGAGAACCAGGCCGACGACTCGCTCGCGCCCCCGCGTACCCCGGCGGCCGCGTCGCTGCCGCCGTCCCCCTCGATGGCGTCGGCCGGAGCGACCTCCGGCGGCGGCACCATGGGCGGACACCAGTCGATGGGTGGCAACGGCCAGTCCATGGGCGGTCACGGCGGCCCGGGCGGTCACGGCGGCGGACACACGCAGGGTGGCGGCCAGCACTACGGCAACGGCCAGCAGCAGATGTCCCCGGCGATGACGCAGCCCATGGCGCCCGTGCGCCCGCAGGGCGGCCACCAGCAGGCGCCGTCCCCGATGCGCGGCTTCCTCATCGACGAGGACGACAGCTGACGTAGCCCGCAAGGGCAAGGCATATCGACACGGCGGTGGGCCGGTCACCGAGCAGAGCTCGGGACCGGCCCACC
>DASSBO010000430.1:0-2473 GCA_035698655.1 Streptomyces sp. | reverse complement strand
CTGGCGAGGCCCCGGCCCGCGGTCAACGAGATCGTCCGGCGCACCCATCTAGCGCCCCCCTCCACCTAGATGGCGGCCGGTGCGCCACTTTGCCGGGGAGCGCTCCCCGGCCTTGCGCCCCCCCGTGGCGATGGGTCAGCGTCGACGCGGACAGCAGCCACCGGACGGAGGAGGCGGACATGGCGGGCAGCGTCTACGTCGTCAACGAGATCGTCGGTACCAGCACCGAGTCGTGGGAGGACGCGGCGCAGACGGCGATCAGCACCGCGGCCGCGAAGCTGCGGGACCTGCGGGTCGGCGAGGTGGTGCGCCAGGACGTGACGATCGAGGACGGCAAGGTCGCGACGTACCGGGTGCGCCTGAACGTCTCCTTCCGCTACGAGGGGTAGCGGGCGCGGGCCGGCGCGACGGCCGGCCCCGCACGAACGACCGAGGGGGCCGAACGGCCCCCTCGGCGTCGGTCACCCCGGGCGGGTCAGCCGCAGCCGGAGGTGGCGCCGCAGGTGCGGCAGGTGAGGCAGGTGCCGGAGCGGACCATGTCGGAGCTGCCGCACGACGTGCACACCTGGCCCGTCGGGTCCAGGGACAGCCGCGGCCTCCCCGGGGCGGGCGGCTCGGCGGTGGCGGCGCCGTGCCCGTTGCCGTTCCCGTTCGCCTCGGGCTCCGGCTCGGCGACCGCGCTGAACGAGAGCTGGTCCTCCGGCGCGTCGTCGGCCGGGGCGGCCTCGGCCTGCGGGGCCACGCCGGGCAGGACGCCGGCGATGCGCTGGTCCTCCTCCGACAGGAACTTCGACGCCATCCAGCGCGCCAGGTAGTCGACCACCGAGCGTGCCATCGGGATCCGCGGGTTCCCCGTGAACCCGGACGGCTCGAAGCGGTGGTCGATGTACTTGCTGATCAGGCTCTCGATCGGCACCCCGTGCTGCAGGGCCATCGACCACGCGATCGCCACCGAGTCCATCAGGCCCGACACCGTCGAGCCCTGCTTGCTCATCTTGACGAACACCTCGCCGGGGCTGCCGTCGTCGTAGAGGCCGACGGTGATGTAGCCCTCCTGGCCGCCCACGCTGAACTTGTGGGTGAGCGCGGCGCGGTCGTCCGGCAGGCGGCGGCGGACCGGCGTCGCCGGCTCGCCAGAGGCGGCGGCCGCCCCGGCCGTGGCCTTCGAGCCGTCGCTGGTGGACAGCGGCTGCGTCCGCTTCGACCCGTCGCGGTAGATCGCGATCGCCTTCAGGCCCAGCCGCCAGCCGAGCGTGTAGATGTCGCTCACGTCCTCGACGGTGGCCGAGTTCGGCAGGTTCACCGTCTTCGAGATGGCGCCGGAGATGAACGGCTGCACCGCCGCCATCATCCGCACGTGACCCTCCGCGGCGATCGTGCGGCCCCCGGGCACGCCGAACGCGCAGTCGAACACCGGCAGGTGCGCCGGGTCCAGGCCGGGCGCGCCCTCGATGGCGCCGGTCCCGTCGATGTGGGCCAGGATCTCCGAACGCGCGGCCTGGTCGTAGCCGAGCGCCCGCAGCGCCCGCTCGACGTCGGTGTTCACCAGCTTCATGAACCCGCCGCCGACCAGCGTCTTGTAGGAGATGAGCCCGATCGCCGGCTCGATGCCGGTGGTCTGGGCGTCCATCATGAAGCTGATCGTCCCCGTCGGCGCGATCACGCTGACCTGGGCGTTGCGGTAGCCGGGCGCCCCGCTGCGGCCCTCGGACTGGCCGAGCGCGACCGCGTCGTCCAGCGACGCGGACGCCGCGGCGCGGACGTCGCCGTAGGAGACCCCCGGCGCGTGCGCCGGCAGGTCCAGCGCCGCCTCGCGGTGCATCCGCACCACGCGGTCCTGCGCCTCCTTGTCGGCCTCGTAGCCGTCGTACGCCCCGACCCGGGCGGCGATCCGCGCCGACTGCGCGTACGCCTCGCCCTGCATCAGGGCGGTCACGGCGCCGGCCCATGCGCGGCCCTCGTCCGAGTCGTACGCGAGGCCCTGGCACATCAGCAGCGAGCCGAGGTTGGTGTACCCCAGCCCGAGCTGGCGGAAGGCGCGGGCGTTGTCACCGATCCGCTTCGTCGGGTAGCTCGCGGGCGTGACCACGATCTCCTGGGCGGTCAGCACCACGCGCACCGTGTGGCGGAAGTCGTCGACCCGGAAGACGCCGTCGTCACCGAGGAACTCCATCAGGTTGATGGAGGCCAGGTTGCAGGCCGAGTCGTCGATGTGCATGTACTCCGAGCACGGGTTCGAGCCGGAGATCCGCCCCGCGTTGGGGCTCGTGTGCCAGCGCTGGATCGTGTCCTCGTACTGCACGCCCGGGTCGCCGCACGCCCACGCGGCGTTGGCGATCGCGTCGAGCACGCGGAGGGCGTCGAGCTCGCCGGTGGCCTGGCCGGTGCGCGGGTTGACCAGCGCGTAGGGGGTGCCGGCGCGGACCGCGGCCATGAACGCGTCGGTCACCGCGACCGACAGGTTGAAGTTGCG
>DASSBO010000429.1:0-10783 GCA_035698655.1 Streptomyces sp. | reverse complement strand
GGTTCTGCTGCCGCGGACGGGGGACGGGCACCGTGGTGGGCTGGGCGTCGTAGCGCCCCAGGACGACGACGCTGAACGCCGTCGCGCCGAAGACACGGACCGCGCGCAGCGCGTCGCCCACCACATGCCGACGATGGGCCGTGGAGCCGAGGGCCGTCGCTCCATGGCCGCGCTCCTCCGGCGCCGCCCGGGTGGATGTGCTGCTCATACCCCCAGCATGCGTTTCACCCGAATGCCGCACATGGGTCGAAGGTCCCGACCTGGGGCGGCGAAAACCGTTCGCGGTCCGGCGCGGCCGCACCTACAATTCCGCGTCCATGCCTCCTCCCGTGACCGGGAGGACCCCCGGCCGCTCGGAAACCGGCCGGTGCTCCCTTCCGCATCGCTCACGCCAGGAGGCTCACCCGTGCCCGCGCCTGCCCAGCCGCCCTCCCCCACGCCCGCGCCCGACGCGGCTCCCGGCCCGCTCGACGCCGAGCAGGCCCACCTGGCCGAATCCCGCGCCGCGCTGCGCGCCATGCGGGCCGAGACCGAGGCGCTGGACGTCTCCGACGTCACGGCGAACTGGGTGAACGCCGCCGCCCTGCAGTTCCAGATCGAACAGCGCATCAAGTCGCTCGCCGACCTCGCCCACACCCCGCTGTTCTTCGGCCGCCTCGACTACGCCCACCCCCTGGCCGACGACGGCGGCGCCGGCCACCGGTTCTACATCGGCCGCCGGCACGTGCACGACGCCGACGGCGACCCGATGGTCGTCGACTGGCGTGCGCCCGTCTCGCAGCCCTTCGACCGGGCCTCCAAGAAGGAGCCGCTGGACGTCGCGCTGCGCCGCCGCTTCGGCTACACGCACGGCGAGCTGACCGCGTACGAGGACGAGCACCTGACCGACCCGGACGAGGGCGAGCAGACCAGCGCGCTGCTGCAGCGGGAGATCGAGAAACCCCGCGTCGGCCCGATGCGGGACATCGTCGCGACGATCCAGCCCGAGCAGGACGCGATCGTGCGGTCCGGCATCGAGGGGACGGTGTGCGTGCAGGGCGCGCCCGGCACCGGGAAGACGGCCGTCGGCCTGCACCGCGTCGCCTACCTCCTGTACACGCACCGCGAGCGGCTGGCCCGCACCGGGACGCTCGTCGTCGGCCCGAACAGCTCGTTCCTGCGGTACATCGAGCAGGTGCTGCCGGCGCTCGGCGAGCTGGAGGTGCGGCAGGCGACGGTCGAGGATCTGGTCGCGGCGAGCGCGAAGGTTCAGGTGCGCGGCGAGGACGGCGCGGACAGCGCCCGGATCAAGGGGGACGCGCGGATGGCGGCGGTGCTGCGCCGGGCCGTGCGGTCCGGGGTGACGATGCCGCAGGAGGGCTGCGTCGTGGTGCGCGGTTCACGAAGGTGGCGGATCCCCTCGTACGAGCTGGAGGAGCTCGTGCGGGAGCTGCTGGCGCGGGACATCCGCTACGGTGCCGCCCGCGAGGCGCTGCCGCAGCGGATCGCGCACGCCGTGCTGGTACGCATGGAACGCTCCGGTGAGGCGCCGGACGACCGGGTGCAGGACGCGGTCGCACGCAACGCGGCGGTGAAGGCCGTGGTCAAGGAGCACTGGCCGGCCGTCGACCCGGCGAAGCTGGTGCTGCGGCTGCTGTCCGACCCGGAGTTCCTCGCCGCGCAGGCCGACGGGCTGCTCACCGACGAGGAACAGAAGGCGATCCTGTGGGCGAAGCCGGCGCGCGGGGTGAAGTCGGCGAAGTGGTCGGCCGCCGACCTGGTGCTCATCGACGAGGCGACGGACCTGGTCAGCCGCACGCCGTCGCTGGGGCACGTGGTGCTGGACGAGGCGCAGGATCTCTCACCCATGCAGTACCGGGCCGTCGGGCGCCGCTGCACGACGGGCTCGGCGACGATCCTCGGCGACATCGCGCAGGGCACCACACCGTGGTCCACGGCCAGTTGGGAGGAGGCACTGGAGCACCTGGGCAAGGGCGGCTCGCACATCGAGGAGCTCACGCAGGGCTTCCGGGTGCCGCGCGACGTCATCGCCTACGCCTCGCGGCTGCTGCCCGCCATCGCCCCCGGGCTGACCGAGGCCACCTCGATCCGCGAGTCGCCGGGCGACTTCACGGTGCGGCAGGCCGGGCCGGACGCGCTGACGGACACGGTCGTCGACGCCTGCCGCGCGGCGCTGGAGCGGGAGGGCTCGGTCGGCCTGATCGCCGCCGCGGCCCGGATCCCCGCGCTCGCCGCCGCGCTGGACGCGGCCGGGCTGCCGCACCTGGCGCCCGGCGAGGAGACCTCCGCTCACGCCCGGCTCACGCTGGTGCCGGCGGGCCTGGCCAAGGGCCTGGAGTACGACTACGTCGTCCTCGACGAGCCGGCGGCGGTCGTCGACGGCGAACCGGACGTGCGGACCGGGCTGCGGCGGCTGTACGTGTGCCTGACCCGCGCCGTCTCGGGCCTGGCCGTCGTGCACGCGGCGCCGCTCCCGGCGGAGCTGGCCGCCTGACCACGGCGGGTCAGCGCCGGGCCGCCGGCTCCCCGTCGACGGCGGCGCGCCAGGTGCGGACCGCGTCCGCGCCGACCGGCGCCGTCCAGCCTGCCGGACGGGCGGCACCACCGATGTGGAACGCCTCGACGCCCGCGGCGCGCAGCGGCTCCACGTGTTCGAGGCGGAGGCCGCCGCCCACCATCAGCCGCTGCCCGTAGCCCGGTTCACCCGCCGCCGTCCGTGCCGCCTCCGCCTGCAGCACCTCCATGCCGTCCGCCACGCCGCGCGGCGAGCCGGCGGTCAGGTACGTGTCCAGGCCGGGCGCGTCGGCGAGCCGCTTGCGCAGCACGTCGCGGTCCGCGGCGTGGTCGATGGCGCGGTGGAACGTCCAGGGGCAGCCGGGGACGGCGGCCGTCAGCGCCGCGACGGCCGCCAGGTCGGGGAGGCCGTCCTCGTCGAGGAAACCGAGGACGAACTCCTCGGCGCCCGCCGCCCGCAGCGCGCGGGCCCGCTCGGCGAGCGCGTCGAGCGCCGGCTTGCCGCCGGAGGCGAAACCGTCGGCGGCGCGCAGCATCACGCGCAGCGGGATGCCGACCGCCGCGCGGATCCGGGCGAACGTCTCCAGGGACGGCGTGAGCCCGTCCGCCGCCATGTCGGTGACCAGCTCGAGGCGGTCCGCCCCTCCGGCCTGCGCCGCACGCGCGTCGTCCGCGTCGAGCGCGATCACCTCGAGAATTGGTCTAGACATGTGGACAGTCTCGCACACCGCCCGGGTCCACGGAAGCCGGACCGACGGCGCACAATGGCCGCATGGCCGCCGCACCGTCCCGCCACCCCTCGCACGACGCGCTGCTCGCCCGCTGGACCGAGACACTCGAGCGGTCCCGCGCCGCCGACGGAACCACCGACGCCGGCCCGGCACCCGAGCCGGCCGCGTACGGGGAGGACCTGCTCGGCCGCTGGGCGGAACAGCAGCGGCGCTACCACGGGACCGACCACCTGCTCGCCGTCCTGGACCGCGTCGAGGAACTGGCCGGCCACGCCGACGACCCGGACGCCGTACGGCTCGCCGCCTGGTTCCACGACGCCGTCTACCGGCCGGAGCGCAGCGAGAACGAGGAGCGCAGCGCCCGGCTGGCCGAACGGGCGCTGCCCGAGGCCGGCGTACCGGCCGGGCGCGTTGCCGAGGTGGCGCGGCTGGTCCGCCTGACGGAGAGCCACGACCCGCCGTCCGGGGACCGCAACGGCGAGGTGCTGTGCGACGCGGACCTGGCGGTGCTGGCCGGCTCGCCGGCGGACTACGCCCGGTACGCCGCCGCCGTCCGCGAGGAGTACGCCTTCGTCCCGGACGACGCCTTCCGGGCCGGCCGCGCCGCCGTGCTGCGGCAGCTGCTGGACCTGCCCCGGCTCTTCCGCACCCCGCGCGGCCGCGACTGCTGGGAGCCCGCCGCCCGGCGCAACCTCGGCTCCGAACTGGCGTTGCTCACCGCGCAAGGCTGAGCGAGGGCCGTCACGATGGACGGCATGGAACTCCTCACCGCATTCGACACCGCGTTCACCGAGTTCGACCGCCTGGTGCACGAGGCGGGCGGCGACCAGTGGGACAACCCGACGCCGTGCACCGAGTGGACCGTCAGGGACCTGGTGAACCACCTGGTCAGCGAGCACCTGTGGGCGCCGCACCTGCTGGACGGCGAGCAAGTCGCCGACGTCGGCGACCGCTTCGACGGCGACGTCGTCGGGGACGATCCCGTCGCCGCCTGGGAGCGGGCCGGAGCCGGGTCCCGTCCCGCCTTCCACCGCGACGGCGTGCTCGAAGGCGAGGTGGACACCTCCGGCGGTGCCACGTCGGCGACCGACTACGCCTGGCAGATGACCATGGACCTGACCGTCCACGGCTGGGACCTGGCGCGCGGCCTGCGCGTGGAGTCCCGGATGCCGGACGACCTCGCACGCACGCTGTACGACGAGTTCGAGCCGCAGGTCGACGGCTGGCAGGGCGCCGGGATCTTCGCCGCGCCCGTCGACGTGCCGGACGGCGCCGCACCGCAGGACCGGCTGGTCGCGCTGCTGGGACGCGAGCCGCACGTCACACCGGGCTGATCCCGGAATGCGGCGGCGCGCCCGCGGCGTTGGCACCTGACATGCCCGTCGACGCCCCATCCGCCGCACCTGCCCCCGACTCCCGCCGCATGCCGCTCGCCGTGTACGTGCTCGGCCTCTCCGTCTTCGCGCTCGGCACGTCCGAGTTCATGCTGTCGGGCATCCTCGAGCCCCTCGCACGTGACCTGCACGTCTCCATCCCGAAGGCGGGGCTGCTCGTCTCGGCGTTCGCGATCGGCATGGTCGTCGGGGCGCCGCTGCTGGCGGCGGGCACGCTGCGGCTGCCTCGCCGCACCACGCTCATCGGGCTGCTGGCCGCCTTCGGGCTCGGGCAGGTCGCGGGCGCGCTCGCCCCCACCTACGGGGTGCTGTTCGCCTCCCGGGTGGTCAGCGCCCTGGCGTGCGCGGGGTTCTGGGCGGTGGGGGCGGCCGTCGCCGTCTCGCTGGTGCCCGTGACGGCGCGGGCCCGGGCCATGTCGGTCATGGTGGGCGGGCTGAGCGTCGCGAACATCGCGGGCGTGCCGGCGGGCGCGTTCCTCGGGCAGCACGCCGGCTGGCGGTCCGCGTTCTGGGCGGTGGCCGGGCTGGCCGTCGTCGGCCTGGTCGGCGTCGTCACGCTCGTGCCGCGCACCCCGATCCCGACCGGCGAGGACCGGCCGCAGCTGCGCAGGGAGCTGCGGATCTACGCCGACAAGCACGTCTGGCTCGCCGTGGTGACCGTCGCGCTGAGCGCGGCGGCCGTCTTCGCGCTCTTCTCCTACCTCGCGCCACTGCTGACGGACACCGCCGGCCTCGAGGAGCGGTGGGTGCCGTGGGTGCTCGCACTGTTCGGCGTGGGCGCGCTGGCCGGTACGACGCTGGGCGGCCGCATCGCCGACGGCCACCTGTTCGGCACGATGTACGGCGGCCTCGCCGCCTCGGCGACGGTGCTGACGGTGCTCGCCGTGTTCGCGGACAGCCCGGCCGCCGTGGTCGTGCTCTCGCTGCTGCTCGGCTTCACGGCGTTCGGCACGGCGCCGGCGCTGAACGCGCGGGTCTTCAACGTCGCGAACGCCGCGCCGACGCTCGCGGGGGCGACGACGACCGCCTCGTTCAACGTCGGCAACACGATCGGGCCGTGGCTCGGCGGACTCGTGATCAGCGCGGGCTGGGGCTACTCCGCGGTGGCCCTGACGGGCGCGGCACTCGCCGCGGCGGGCGTCCTGACCACGGCCGTGGCCTCCCGGGTCCGCCGCAACGACTCCCGCGTGGTCGCGACGACGTCGCCTGCGGCGACACACGAGCCGGCGCGGGAGCGCGTCTCCCGCTGAGGCGGCCGCCGGTCAGCCGCGGGCCTCGAGCAGCGCCCGGCGGAGGTGGCCGTCGGAGCGGGTCAGCAGGCGGGACGCCGTCTCGGCGTCGACGTCGCCCAGCAGCACCAGGATCGCGTTCTTCACCTCGCCGTCGGTCGCGGAGAGGGCGGCTTCGATCTCCGCGTCGCCCGCCCCCGTCGCCAGGGCGACGATGCGCCGCGACCGCGCGCGCAGCTTCTCGTTCGACGCGCGCAGGTCGACCATCAGGTTCCCGTACGTCTTGCCGAGCCGGATCATCGTGATCGTCGAGAGCATGTTCAGGACGAGCTTCTGCGCCGTGCCCGCCTTCAGGCGGGTGGAGGCCGTGAGCAGTTCGGGGCCGACGACGACCTCGATGCCGTGGTCGGCGGCCGCGGCCAGCGCGGAGGAGGGGTTGCAGGCCAGGCCGACGGTCAGCGCGCCCTTCGCGCGGGCGTGTTCGACGGCGCCGACCGCGAACGGCGTGCGGCCGGAGGCGGAGATGCCGACGACCGTGTCGTCGGCGCCGATCCCCAGCCGGTCCAGCTCTTCGGCGGCCAGTTCCTTGCTGTCCTCGGCGCCCTCCACCGCGGTGACCATCGCGGAGGGGCCGCCCGCGATGAGCCCCTGGACGCGCTCCGGGTCGGTGTTGAAGGTGGGCGGGCACTCGCTGGCGTCGAGCACGCCGAGCCGTCCCGCGGTGCCGGCGCCCGCGTAGATCAGCCGGCCGCCGCGGGCCATCCGCGCGGCGATGCCGTCGATGGCGGCGGCGATCTGGGGCAGCCGGGCGCGCACCGCGCCCGGCACGGAGGCGTCCTCGTCGTTCATGATGCGGGCGATCTCCGGCGTGGGCAGCCGGTCGATCTCCGACAGCTCGTGGCGGAAGGCCTCGGTGGTCAGCGTCTCCAGCTCGGCGCGCAGCGCGCTGTACGGGGGGTCGGCGGGAGTGGTCATGGTGCGGGGCGGCTTCTTTCCGGGCGACGGGACGAGAGGACGACGCGGGTGGTGTGCGACGGGCGGTCGTCAGCGGTGGCGGGGCGAGTGGCGGTGGGCCAGCGCCTCGTAGGAGGCGGACAGCGCCGGCGCGGCGGTCTCGTACGTGCGCTGGGCGACACCGATGAACAGGCAGTCCACGACGAGCAGCTGGCTGGTGCGGCTGGACATCGCGGCGGGGCGCAGCTCGCTCTCCCGTGCCGTGGAGGTGGTCAGCACGTGGTCGGCGTACTGGGCGACCTCGCCGTCGGGACGGCCGGTGACGGCGACCGTCGTGGCGCCCTGGTCGAACGCGGTGCGCAGCGGCTCCAGGACGTCGACGGTGCGGCCGGAGTGGGTGATGGCCAGGGCCACGTCGCCGGCGCGCAGCTGCACGGCGTTGGTGACGGCCAGGTGCGGGTCGGCGTGCGAGTGGGCGATCAGGCCTATGCGGAGCAGCTTCTGCGCCAGGTCCTGCCCGACGAGGGAGGAGGCCCCGGCGCCGTAGATGTCGATGCGCCGCGCGGAGACCAGGGCCGAGACGACGGCTTCGACCTGCGAGGTGTCCAGTGAGGCGGCCGTGTCGGCGAGGGTCTGCTGCTCGTCGTGCGCGAGTTTGGTGACGACCTCGGAGATCGGGTCGTCGACGGCGATGTCGGCGGTGACGGCGGGGGCCGCGCCGGACTCCTGCTGGGCGGCGAGCCCGGCCAGCGCGAGCCGCAGGTCCCGGTAGCCGGGATAGCCGAGCAGCCGGGAGGTCCGCACGACGGTGGCCTCGCTGGTGCCGGTGCGTTCGGCCAGGCCGGTGACGGTGAGCCGGGCGCAGCCCGCCGGGTCGCCGGCGACGGTCTCGGCGACGCGCTGCATGGAGCGCGTCATGGACGGCACCATCGTGCGCACCTTGGCCGCGAGCGCACCGGGGCCGGGCGGGCCCGGCCGCCTGACGGGCGGCACCGCCGCGGCGGCACGGCCGGAAAAAGTTTCCTTCAGGTTACTCGTCACAGGCGAAAGATATTTCCGGTCGGAGGACTGGTCAAGACCACCTGCACGGTCTTTTCTTCACCCGTATGTCCGTATTCGGACCTCGATCGGGCGAGGAGTTTGGTCCAATTGAGGCATGGACCAGCAACCACTAGCCCGGGAGCTCGAACAGGCACTGCATGCGGCGCGGGCGCTCGTGCTCGCCGACCTGACCGCAGGCGACGTGACGCGCGCGGACGTCGTGTCCCTCGTCGAGGAAGCGGTCATCCACCGTCGATGGTGGGTCGAACAGTGGCCGGAGGGCGTCGCGTACGTCGACGGCCTGATCGCACAGGACGTCCAGGACGCCCTGCTGGACAAGTACGGCCGCTGGCCGCTGTGCCCGGTGTGCGGCGGCTCCGACCTGCACGCCCTGGAGGTCGAGCCCGAACTGGGCGAGAACCCGCACTGGGTGTGCACCAAGACGACGACCTCGGTGGCCCGCGTTGGCTCGCTGGGTCTGCGCCTGTGACGCTGTACATCGACCCGCCGATCTGGCCGGGGCACGGCCGCATGTGGTCCCACCTGGTCAGCGACACCTCCTATGCCGAGCTGCACGACTTCGCCGCGTCGGTCGGCTGTCCGCGTCGCGCGTTCGACAGCGACCACTACGACGTGCCGTCCGAGCGTTACGCGGAGGCGGTGCGGCTCGGTGCGCGGGAGGTGGGCAGCAAGGAGCTGCTGCACCGCCTCACCTCCGCCGGCCTGCGCCGGCGGAAACGCTGACGCGTCGGCACGTCACCACGTGCTGTCCGTCGGCTGGGGCTCGCTGCGTCCTCCGGGCGGCGGGCGCAGCGGGAGACGCGCGGCGGCCGGGACGGCGGCCGCCGCGAGGACGGCCCCGACGGCGAAGGCCGTCGCCCAGGCGCCGGTGCCCGTGCCGGCCACGATCAGGATCCCGGCGCCGGCCTGGCTGCCGATGCCGCCGCCCACCCGCCGCACGGTGCTGTTCAGGGCGGTGGCCACGGAGGCGTTCTCCGGCTGCGTGCCCAGCGTGACCAGCGTGCTGCTGGAGCTGATGCACAGTCCCGCGCCGCAGCCCAGCACGAAGGCCGCGGCCAGGAAGCCCACGACCGACTGGTCGCGGATCACCGCGAAGCCGACGAGCGCCGCGGCCATCGCCGTCAGCCCGAGGGCGAGCGGGCGGCGCGGGCTGCCGGAGCGCTGCAGCCGGGTTGCCGCCGGCCCGGCCAGCAGCTGGCCGATGGCGGACGGCAGCAGGTACAGGCCGATGAGCGAGGTGTCCGCGCCGAAGCCGTGCTGCTCGTCGCGGACGATCTGCGGCACCAGGTAGTAGGCGCCGAAGAGGGCGTAGCCGATGACGAGCGTGACGCCGTTCGTCCACAGCTCCGTCGGGGAGCGCAGCACGTGCACGCCCACCAGCGGCGTGTCCACGGAGTGTTCGCGGCGCCACCACAGCCATCCGGCCGGCATCACCAGCGCGCCCAGCACGACCGGAGCGAGCCACTCCGCACCCTCTGCGGCCTGCGGCGCGAGCGTGAGGGCGACGAGCAATGCGGCGAGGGCCGTGCCCAGCAGGGCGGCTCCCGGCAGGTCGACCCGGCCGCCCGTGGGCGCCGCCCGTGCCGGCACGAGGAGGAGCACGAGCGGGATGGCGATCCCGACGACGAGGGCGCCCACGGCGAAGACCATCCGCCAGGTCAGGGCGGCCGCCAGTGCGCCGGACGTCGCGAAGCCCAAGGTGGTGCCCAGGCCGAACGCGCCGGTCAGCAGCCCCACCGTCGAGCCGACCCGGTCGCCCGGGAACTCCTGCCGGATCAGCGAGAGCGACAGCGGGAACACCGCGCCGCCGACGCCCTGCAGGGCACGGAAGAGCACGAGGACGGTGAAGCCGGGCGAGAGGGCGGCACCGACCGATCCGGCGAAGAAGACGACGAGGCCGATCAGCAGCAGCCGACGGCGTCCGTAGCGGTCCGCGAGCCGGCCGATCAGCGGGGTGGCGACGGTGGCCACCAGCAGGTAGCCGGTCAGCAGCCAGGCGCCCCACGCACCGGGGGCGTGCAGCTCCCGTTCGATGTCCGGGATGACGGGCAGCACGGCGGTCTGCTGGAAGGCGAAGGCGACGTCCGCGGCCGCCAGCGCCGCGACGACGCCCCGGCGGGCCCCGGAGGCGGACGCGGAAGGCGGCATGGCGGGACGGAGTACCCGCGGGCGGAGCTGATCATGTCCGCCGCCCGGGCGTGAAAACGCCCGAGGGCGGCTCCGTGCAGGAGCCGCCCTCGGGTTTCGTACGGCGGAGCCGCTGATCCGGGAGGGATCAGAAGCCCATGTCACCGCCCATGCCACCGGTCGGGTCCGCGGCGCCGGCCGCGGCCTTCTCCGGCTTGTCGGCGATGACGGCCTCGGTGGTGAGGAAGAGCGCCGCGATGGAGGCGGCGTTCTGCAGCGCGGAGCGCGTCACCTTGGCCGGGTCGATGATGCCCTCGGCGATCATGTCGACGTACTCGCCGGTCGCGGCGTTCAGGCCGTTGCCCGGGGTCAGGTTGCGCACCTTCTCCACGATGACGCCGCCCTCGAGGCCGGCGTTGACCGCGATCTGCTTGAGCGGGGCCTCCAGGGCCAGCTTCACGGCGGCGGCACCGGTGGCCTCGTCGCCGTCCAGCTCCAGCTTCTCGAAGACGCTGGACGCCTGCAGCAGGGCGACGCCGCCACCGGCGACGATGCCCTCCTCCACGGCGGCCTTGGCGTTGCGCACCGCGTCCTCGATGCGGTGCTTGCGCTCCTTGAGCTCCACCTCGGTGGCGGCACCGGCCTTGATGACGGCCACGCCGCCGGCCAGCTTCGCGAGGCGCTCCTGGAGCTTCTCGCGGTCGTAGTCCGAGTCGGAGTTGTCGATCTCGGCGCGGATCTGGTTGACCCGGCCCTGGACCTGCTCGCTGTC
>DASSBO010000428.1:0-9681 GCA_035698655.1 Streptomyces sp. | reverse complement strand
AGGTCTCCAGGTCGTGGTAGGGCAGCAGGTAGTGCCGGACGGTCTCCGGTGCACGGACCAGCCGGAGTGTCGCGCCCACGATGATCGCGCACTGGCCGAGCCCGGCCCGCACCGCGTCGAACAGGTCGCGGTGCCGGGCCGCCGAGCAGCGCACGAACTCGCCCGCGCCGGTGACGACGTGCAGCTCCGTCACGCCGTCGACCTGGGCGCCGTGCTGGTGCGACTGCCCGCCGAGGCCGCCGACGGACAGGGTGCCGCCGACGGACAGTTCGAGGTAGTCGGTGAAGACGGGCGGGGTCAGGCCGTCCTCCAGGGTGGCCTGGGCGACGCTCGACCAGCGTGCCCCGGCTCCGACCGTCACGGTGTCGCCGCACACCGGACCGATGTCGGCGAGCGGCGAGGTCTCGACGACGAGTCCGCCGGCCACCTGCGCCTGCCCGAACGTGGCGTGGCCCTGCCCGCGTGGCGCGACGTCGATGCCGTGCCGGCGGCAGAACCGGACCATGGTCACGACGTCGTCGACGGATCCCGGACGCAGGACGGCGGCCGGCCTGCGGTGCACTATGTGCCCGTAGTCGTCGGCCGCCGCGTCCCGCGAGGCGTCGTCGGTGCACAGGGTGCCGTCCAGCGGCGGCACCCGGACGAACGGCCCGCGGTCGCCGGCGGGTTCCGTCGCCCAGGCGCGGGCCGCGGTGTCGAAGCCGGTGACCGTCGCTCCGGCGGCGACGGCGAGACCTCGCAGGGCGGTTCTCCGTGTCGGCTTCGGCAGCATGCACGTCCTCCAGGGTGATCAGGCGTCAGGTGCGCCTGGATGCTACCCAGGATCGGTGCGGCCGACCGGGAAACCGGGCTCAGAGCCGCTCGGGGGTGCGGATGCCCAGCAGGTACATGCCCTGGTGCAGGGTGCGGGCCGTCAGGTCGCACAGGAACAGCCGGTTGGCCACCTGGTCCGCTCCGCCCTCGGCCTTCAGGACCGGGCACTGGTCGTAGAAGGTCGTGTAGAGGGAGGCCAGCTGGTACAGGTAGGCGGCCAGCTTGTGCGGCTCGTAGGTCTCCGCGACGCCGGCGAGCGTCTCGGCGAACTCGTCCAGGTGCAGCGCGAGCGCCCGCTCGGCCGGGGCCAGCGGCAGTTCGGGGTGCGCCGCGGGCGCGGCGTCGGCACCCGCCCGCCGCAGGATCGACTGGATCCGCGCGTAGGCGTACTGCAGGTAGACGCTGGTGTCGCCGTTGAGGGAGACCATCCGGTCCAGGTCGAAGACGTAGTCCCGGGTCATCGAGTTCGACAGGTCGGCGTACTTGATCGCGCCGATGCCGACCTGCGCGGCCCGCTCGGTGATCTCCTCCTCGGTGAGGTCGCGTGCCTTCTCCCGCACGACCTCGGCGGCCCGTCCGACGGCCTCGTCCAGCAGGTCGACCAGCCGGACGGTCTCGCCCTCCCGGGTCTTGAACGGCTTGCCGTCCTTCCCGAGCACCGTGCCGAAGGCGAGCTGCCGCGCCGCGCCCTCCGGGAGCCAGCCGGCCCGCCGGGCGGTCTCGAAGACCATCCGGAAGTGCAGGGCCTGCCGCGCGTCCACCACGTACAGCAGGGTGTCGGCCTTCAGCTCGCCGATCCGGTTGCGGATCGCGGCCAGGTCGGTGGCCGCGTAGCCGAAGCCGCCGTTGGACTTCTGCACGATCAGCGGCGTCGGGGAGCCGTCCGGCCCCTTCACGTCATCGAAGAAGACGCAGAGCGCTCCCTCCGAGCGCACCGCGACGCCGGAGGCCTCCAGGTCCGTCACGACCTGGTGGAGGTCGTCGTTGTAGGCGCTCTCGCCGACGACGTCCTCGTCGCGCACCTCGACGTCCAGCTGCTCGTACACGCCGTGGAAGTAGAGCATCGACTCGCCGACGATCTTGTGCCACAGCTCCCGGGTCTCCGGCTCGCCCGCCTGCAGCTGCACGACCCGGTCCCGGGCCCGCTCCTTGAACTCCGGGTCGGAGTCGAAGAGGGTCCGGGAGGCCTTGTAGAGCCGGTTCAGGCGGGCCATCGCGGCCTCGCCCTCCCCGTCGCCCGCGGCGGCGTCGGAGGCGTGGTCCAGCTCGTGCGGGTGCTCGGTGAGGTACTGGATGAGCATCCCGAACTGGGTGCCCCAGTCGCCGATGTGGTGCCGCCGGACCACGTTCTCGCCCCGGTGCTCGAGGATCCGCATGACGGAGTCGCCGATGACCGTGGACCGCAGGTGGCCGACGTGCATCTCCTTGGCGACGTTCGGCTGCGAGTAGTCGATCACCGTGGTGCCGGGGTGGTCGGCGCGCGGCACGCCGAGCCGGTCGTCGTCGGCCCGCGCGGCCAGCGTCCGCATCAGCGCCGCGTCCGAGACGGCGATGTTGAGGAAGCCGGGCCCGGACACCTCGACCGAGGCGATCTCGTCGTTGGCGGGCAGCGCCTCGACGACCTGCCCGGCCAGCTCCCGCGGGTTGCTCTTCAGCCGCTTGGCCTGGGCCAGCACGCCGTTCGCCTGGAAGTCGGCCCGGTCACTGCGTCGCAGGATGGGGTCCACCGCGCCGGCGTCCGGCAGGGCGGCCGTGAGCGCGTCGGCGAGGTGCTGCTGGACCGTTGCTGCGAGCGAAGGGACCGAGGCCATGGGGTGTGAACCGTTCCGTCGGGGTGCCTGTGGGAATGTGCCCAGTATCCCATGGGGCCGCCACCGGTTTTCGGTCTGGGAGAATGGGTGCGCACACCTGTCGACACGCACACGAGAAGGAAGTACCGGACGTGGCTCAGACCACCACCGAGGCCGACTGGGTCTCCCGTATCGCCGATGACGTCATCGCCGAAGCGGAGCGCCGCGCCCCCGGGAAACCTCTGATCTGCGCGTCCGGGCTCAGCCCGTCGGGGCCGATCCACCTCGGCAACCTGCGCGAGGTCATGGTGCCGCACCTGGTCGCGGACGAGATCAAGCGGCGCGGCCTGCCGTGCGAGCACATCATCTCCTGGGACGACTACGACCGGTTCCGCAAGGTTCCGGCCGGCATCCCCGGCGTCGACGAGTCCTGGGCCGAGCACATCGGCAGGCCGCTGACGTCCGTGCCCGCCCCGCCCGGCAGCCCGCACACCGACTGGGCCGCGCACTTCAAGGCCGGCATGGAGGCGTCGCTGGCCGACCTGGGCGTGGACTACCGCGGCATCAGCCAGACCAGCATGTACACCTCCGGCGCCTACCGTGAGCAGATCCTGTTCGCCATGCGGGAGCGCGGCCGCATCGACGCCGTCCTCGAGCGCTACCGCACGCTGGACAAGAACGGCACGAAGAAGCCGAAGCAGCAGAAGCCGAAGGACGCCGCGGAGACCGAGGCCGAACGCGGCTCCGGCGCCGCCGCCGAGGACGACGGCTCGGGCGCGGGCGGCGCGTACTACCCGTACAAGCCGTACTGCACCGCGTGCAACAAGGACCTGACGACCGTCACGGGCTACGACGACGAGACCACCGAGCTGACCTACACCTGCGTCTGCGGGCACGGCGAGACCGTGCTGCTGCGTGAGTTCGATCACGGCAAGCTGGTGTGGAAGGTCGACTGGCCGATGCGCTGGGCCTACGAGGGCGTGGTGTTCGAGCCGTCCGGCGTCGACCACCAGTCGCCCGGCTCGTCCTTCGTCGTCGGCGGTCAGCTGGTGAAGGAGATCTTCGGCGGTCAGCAGCCCGTCGGGCCGATGTACGCCTTCGTCGGCATCAGCGGCATGGCGAAGATGTCCAGCTCGCGCGGCGGTGTCCCCACCCCCGCCGAGGGGCTGCAGATCATGGAGGTGCCGCTGCTGCGCTGGCTGTACGCCCGGTGCAAGCCGAACCAGTCCTTCAAGATCGCCTTCGACCAGGAGATCCAGCGCACCTACGACGAGTGGGACGCGCTCGTCCGCAAGATCGACGACGGCAGTGCGCAGCCTGCCGACGCCGCCGCCCACCGCCGTGCCTCCAGCACGGCCGCCGGGCCGCTGCCGACGACGCCGCGGCCGCTGCCGTTCCGCACCCTCGCCTCGGTCGCCGACATCACCGCCGGCGCCGAGGACCAGACCCTGCGGATCCTCGGCGAACTCGACCCGGAGCGCCCGGTCGCCTCCCTGGACGAGACCCGGCCCCGGCTGGACCGGGCGCAGCACTGGATCGCCACCCAGGTCCCGGAGGACCAGCGCACCCGGGTCCGCGAGGAGCCGGACTCCGAGCTGCTGAAGTCCCTGGACGACGGTCAGCGCGAGTCGGTGCGGCTGCTGCTGGACGGCCTGGACGACCACTGGTCGCTCGACGGCCTGACGCACCTCGTCTACGGCGTGCCGAAGCGGCAGGCCGGCTTCGACCCGGACGCCAAGCCGACGCCCGAGCTGAAGGTGGCGCAGCGGGCGTTCTTCGCCCTGCTGTACCGGCTGCTGGTCGGCCGCGAGACCGGCCCCCGGCTGCCCACGCTGCTCCTCGCGGTGGGCTCGGACCGCGTCCGCAAACTGCTCGGCGCCTGACCCGGTTGACGGATCGGCCCGCCCTGCGCCGCAGGGCGGGCCGATCCGTCTTTTAGGGTCGGGTGATGACCTCCGATGCCCAGGGACCGACCGCCAACGCGATGCGCCGCGCGCTCAAGCGTGCGCAGGACGGCGTCGCGCTCGACGTCGCCGAGGCCGCCGTGCTGCTCCAGGCGCGCGGCGACGACCTGACCCGGCTCACCTCGGCCGCCGCCCGCGTCCGCGACGCCGGGCTGGCCGCTGCCGGGCGCCCCGGTGTCCTCACCTACTCCCGCAAGGTCTTCATCCCGCTGACCCGGCTGTGCCGGGACCGCTGCCACTACTGCACCTTCGTCACCGTTCCCGGAAAGCTGCGCCGCGAGGGCCACGGGCTCTTCCTCTCCCCGGACGAGGTCCTCGACATCGCCCGGCGGGGCGCCGGACTGGGCTGCAAGGAGGCCCTGTTCACGCTCGGCGACCGCCCGGAGGACCGCTGGCCGGAGGCCCGGGAGTGGCTGGAGGCCGAGGGCTACGACGACACCCTCGCCTACGTGCGGGCCATGGCGATCCGCGTCCTGGAGGAGACCGGCCTGCTGCCGCACCTCAACCCGGGTGTGCTGAACTGGACGGACTTCCAGCGGCTCAAGCCCGTCGCCCCGTCGATGGGCATGATGCTGGAGACGACCGCGACCCGGCTGTGGAGCGAACCGGGCGGCCCGCACCACGGCTCGCCCGACAAGGAACCGGCCGTGCGGCTGCGCGTCCTGCACGACGCCGGACGCTCCAACGTTCCCTTCACCACCGGCGTCCTCATCGGCATCGGCGAGACGTACGAGGAGCGGGCCGACGCCCTCTTCGAGATCCGCCGGGTCCAGCGCGCCTACCACGGCATTCAGGAAGTCATCGTGCAGAACTTCCGCGCCAAGCCGGACACGGCGATGCGCGGCATGCCGGACGCCGAACTCGCGGAACTGGCCGCGGCGGTCGCCGTCGCGCGGCTGCTGCTCGGCCCGTCCGCGCGCATCCAGGCGCCGCCGAACCTCGTCGACGAGGAGTACGCGCTGATCGTCGGCGCCGGCATCGACGACTGGGGCGGCGTCTCCCCGCTCACGCCGGACCACGTCAACCCCGAGCGCCCGTGGCCGCAGATCGACGCGCTCGCCGCCCGCACCCGCGAGGCCGGCTTCGACCTGCGCGAACGCCTCACGATCTACCCGGAGTTCCTGCAGCGCGGCGAGCCGTGGCTGGACCCGCGGCTGCTGCCCCACGTGACCGCGCTCGCCGACCCCGGCAGCGGACTGGCCCGCGCGGACGCCGAGGTGACCGGCCGCCCCTGGCAGGAGCCCGAGGACGCCTTCACCGCGTCCGGCCGCACCGACCTGCACCGCACCATCGACACCGAAGGCCGCACCACCGACCGCCGCGACGACTTCGACGAGGTCTACGGCGACTGGGCCGACCTGCGCGAGCGGGCCGCGCCCGGCATGGCACCGGAGCGCATCGACGCCGACGTGCAGGCCGCGCTGCGCACCGCCGCCGACGACCCGACGCGGCTCACGGACGACGAGGCGCTCGCGCTGCTGCACGCCGACGGGCCCGCGCTGGACGCGCTGTGCTCCATCGCCGACGCGGTGCGCCGCGACACGGTCGGCGACGACGTCACCTACATCGTCACCCGCAACATCAACTTCACCAACGTCTGCTACACCGGCTGCCGGTTCTGCGCCTTCGCGCAGCGCCGCACCGATGCCGACGCCTACACGCTGTCCGTCGACCAGGTCGCCGACCGTGCCGAGCAGGCCTGGGAAGTGGGCGCGACCGAGGTGTGCATGCAGGGCGGCATCCACCCCGACCTGCCGGGCACCGCCTACTTCGACATCGCCCGTGCGGTGCGGCAGCGCGTCCCGGAGATGCACGTCCACGCGTTCTCGCCGATGGAGGTCGTCAACGGCGCCTCCCGCACCGGCATGTCCGTGCCCGAGTGGCTGAGCGCGGCCAAGGAGGCCGGACTGGGGTCGGTCCCCGGCACCGCCGCCGAGATCCTCGACGACGAGGTCCGCTGGATCCTCACCAAGGGGAAGCTGCCCGCCGCGACCTGGGTCGAGGTGATCACCGCGGCGCACGAGGCCGGCCTGCCCTCGTCCTCGACGATGATGTACGGGCACGTCGACCAGCCCCGGCACTGGCTGGCCCATCTGCGGCTGCTGGCCCGCATCCAGGAACGCACCGGCGGCTTCACCGAGTTCGTCACCCTGCCGTTCATCCACACCAACGCCCCCGTCTACCTGGCCGGCATCGCCCGGCCCGGCCCGACGATGCGCGACAACCGGGCGGTCACCGCCATGGCCCGGCTGCTGCTGCACCCGCACATCCGCAACATCCAGACCAGCTGGGTCAAGCTCGGCACCGAGGGCGCCGCCGAGATGCTCCGCTCCGGCGCCAACGACCTGGGCGGCACGCTGATGGAGGAGACCATCTCCCGGATGGCCGGCTCCTCCTACGGTTCCTACCGGTCGGTCCGCGACCTGGTCGGCATCGCGGAGGCGGCCGGACGGCCGACGCGGCAGCGCACCACCACCTACGGGGACGTCCCCGAGGAGCGCCGGCAGGCGGCCGCCCGGTCGGACGGCCACCTGCCGGAACTTCTTCCCGTCCTCGAGTGAGACGGTCATAGTGAGCGGCAGACGAGTGCGGTGCGAAGGAGAGGAACGTGACCGCTTCCGGCAGTGATCCGATATGGGGACGGACCGAGCAGCAGGACTTCCGCAGCAGGGTGCGGGGCTGCCTGCTGGGCGGTGCCGTCGGTGACGCGCTCGGCGCGGGCATCGAGTTCGACTCGCTGGCGGTGCTGCGGGAGCGGTACGGCCACGCCGGCGTGACGGACTACGTACCTGCCTACGGACGGCGCGGCGCCGTCACCGACGACACCCAGATGACGCTGTTCACCGTCGACGGCCTGATCCGCGCCCACGTGCGCCGCGACACCGGCGCCTGGCACCCGCCGACCGACGTGCACGCCGCCTACCGGCGCTGGGCGGCCACCCAGCGGGACTGGGGCCCTGACGAGCGCAAACGGGAGGACGGCTGGCTGGCCCGCGAGGAGTGGCTGTATGCCCGCCGCGCCCCCGGCAACGCCTGCCTGTCCGGTCTCGGCGACGCGCGCATGGGCACCGTGGACAAGCCGAAGAACCCCGATTCCAAGGGATGCGGCACGGTGATGCGCTCCGCGCCGTTCGGCCTGCTGGTCGGCTGGGAGCCGCAGCTCGTCTTCCAGTTGGCGGTCGAGTGCGCGGCGCAGACGCACGGCCACCCCACCGGGATGCTCGCGGGCGGCGCCACCGCCGCGATCGTGCACGCCCTGGCCCGTGGCGAGTCCCTGGACACCGCCGTGCAGCGGGCGCTGGTGCAGCTGGCGGCCCGGCCGGGCCACGAGGAGACCACGGACGCGCTGAAGCGGGCACTGGGCGCGGTGCGGCAGGGCATGCCGACGGCGGAACGCGTGGAGTCGCTCGGCGAGGGCTGGGTCGCGGAGGAGGCGCTGTCCATCGCCGTCTACTGTGCGCTGGTCGCCGAGGACGTCCGGCACGGCCTGCTGCTCGCCGTCAACCACGGCGGCGACAGCGACTCGACCGGCGCGGTGTGCGGCAACCTGCTCGGTGTGATGCACGGGGAGACGGCCCTGCCGCCCGGCTGGGTCGCCGAACTGGAGGGCCGGGCCACGATCCTGGAACTGGCCGACGACTTCGCGATGGAGATGACGCAGGGCCCTGCCCTGCACTCGCCCTCCGCCTCCTCGCCGGCCTGGCTCGACCGTTACCCGCGCGCCTGACGGACCGCCGCCCCCGGGGGCATGGAGGCGGCGGCGTTCTCTTCCGGCAGCCCGGTCGCGGCGGGGAGGAGCCGGCGGCCGGGCGGCTGCCGGTCAGGCCTCGGTGCGCACCGTCCGCACGAAGCCCGCCCAGGCGGCAGGGCGGAAGCTCAGCGCGGGCCCGGCGGGAACCTTCGAGTCACGGACGGCGACGGCTGCGAGCGTGGGCGCCGCGATCTCGACGCACGCACCGTTGCCGCCGGAGTAGCTGGACTTGACCCACTCGGTGGTCTTTCCCTGCTGAATTGCCATTTCCCACTCCCGGTCGATGGATGACGTGTGACAGACCGTACGCGGCAAATCACTCTCGCGGCAGCGTCGTTCACTCGACCGGATGGCATATTCGCGCAGCGCTTCCCCCGCGACGGTGAGCGTGTAACCTCCCCATCCCTCACACGCGCGTGTACTCCTTGGCCACACCCTCGATGAACTCGCGGGTCTGGTCCGCGTTCAGCGCCTGCGCACGCAGGTGCTCGTACATGACGCTGTAGCTCTGCACGTCGTTCGCCTTCTCCAGGTAGAGGTCGCTGGTCACGCCCTCGAGGTAGATGACCGTGGAGTCGGCGGCCTCCGGGAACTCCAGGATCGCGTACTGCCCGTTCACCCCCGGGTGCGCACCCATCGAGAAGGGCATGACCTGAACCGTCACGTGCGGCAGCCGGGTCATCTCCAGCAGGTGCTCCAGCTGCTCCACCATCGTCTGCGGGCCGCCGACCGCCCGCCGCAGCGCCGACTCGTCCAGCACCGCCCACAGCCGCAGCGGGTGCTCGGTGTCGGTGATGCGGTCTTGGCGGCGCATCCGCACCTGCACCCGCTTCTCGATGTCCGCGGGCGTCGCCTCCGGCAGCGCGCCGGTGATGACGGCCTCGGCGTAGCGCGGCGTCTGCAGCAGCCCGGGCACGACCTGCGGCTCGTAGACGCGCAGGGACGCGGCGTCCGTCTCCAGGCCGATGTAGACGCTGTAGGGGATGTCGCCGAAGGCGTGCCACCAGCCCTGCTGGCGCGACTCCTTGGCCATCTGCATCAGCGAGTCGACGATGCGGTGGTCCTCCACCTCGTACACGCCGCACAGGTCGCGCACGTCCCGCTGGCTGATGCTGCGGCGGCCGTTCTCCAGGCGGCTGATCTTCGACTGCGAGACCAGCAGGCGGTCCGCCACCTCCTCGGCCGTCATGCCCTTGAGTTCGCGGAGCCTGCGCAGTTCCTGGCCCAGCCGGCGTCGCCGGACGGTGGGATTCACGTTGGACGCCACGGGGACAGCACCTCCGGGTGAGTACGGCTACGTGTCAGCAGAGTGCCACCATCGGTGCCGGCGCCGCTGGGAAACGGCGACAGACGGTGCACGTCC
>DASSBO010000427.1:0-4950 GCA_035698655.1 Streptomyces sp. | reverse complement strand
GGGGCCGGCGACTGGAACGCGGGCCTGGCGTGGCTGCTGCGGACCGAAGCCGTGGTGCCCGGCGACAAGGTCATGCTCTTCGGCGGCGGCGCCGGCTACAGCTGTACCGCCGCCGTCCTCGAGATCACCCGGGAGCCCCGGTGGTGAGCCCCTTGCTGTCCACGGTCGCCGAGTCATCGCTCGCCGGACCGACGCACACGCTCCTCGACCGGGCCGTGTCCGCCCGGCCCGACGCGCCCGCGGTGTGCGACGCGGACGGCCTGTGGAGCTACGCCGAACTCGGCGCGGCCGCCGCCGGGTGGACCCGCCACCTGGTGCGGCGCGGCATACGGCCCGGCGACCGGGTGCTGGCGCGGCTGGGCACCACCCGCGACTTCGTGGCGTTGCTGTTCGGGGCGTCCCGGGCCGGCGCGGTCCTGGTGCCCGTGGGGACGGCGATGAAGCGTTATCAGCTCGCCCAGGTGCTCCGCGACGCCGAACCCGCGCTGGCCGTGGGCAGGGGTGCGGACGCCGCAGGTCTCCGCGAACTGACCGACGTCCCCGTCGAGGAGGCGCGCGCGCCCGGACCGTTCCTCAGCGGCGCGCCGGCTCCCGGCCGGCCCGCGCCGCCGCTCCCCCGCGTCCCGGTCTCGGACGACGACCTGGCGCTGCTGATCTACACCTCCGGCAGTACGGCCGCGCCCAAGGGCGTCATGAGCCCGCACCGCGCGGTCCGCTTCGCCACCTCGGCCATCGCGCAGCGCCTGCGGTACCGGCCCGACGACGTGATCCTCAACGTGCTGCCCTTCTCCTTCGACTACGGGCTCTACCAGATCTTCCTGTCCGTGGCCGCCGGCTCCTGCCTGGTGCTGGGCGGAACCGAGTCGCACGTCGGTCTGATGAAGCTCGTGCACGCGCACCGCGCCACCGTCCTGCCGCTCGTCCCGTCGCTGGCGCAGATGCTGGTGCGGCTGGCCGCCCGGGACGGGCGTCCGGCCCCGCACGTGCGGCTGTTCACCAACACCGGCGCCGCGCTCGCCCCCGGCCTGGGCCACGAACTGCGTGCCGCCTTCCCCTCCGCCGCGGTGGCCCCGATGTACGGCACCACCGAGTGCAAGCGCATCACGGTCCTGGAACCGGGCGAGGACGTCCGCCACCCGGGATCGGTGGGCCGCCCGCTGGACGGCACGCAGGTGACCGTCGTCGGCCCGGACGGCACGCCGCTGCCCGCCGGCGGCACCGGCGAGATCACCGTGCGCGGACCGCACGTGATGGCCGGGTACTGGCGCGCACCGGAACAGACCCGGGAACGGTTCAGGCCGCACCCGGTCACCGGCGAGACCACCCTGTACACCGGGGACTTCGGCCACCTGGACGAGGCCGGCCACCTGTACGTGCACGGCCGCCGCGACGACATGTTCAAGCGCCGCGGCGTGCGGATGAGCGCGCTGGAGATCGAGGCGGCCGCCGCGGACGTGCCCGGCGTCACCGGTGCCGCGCTGGTCCCCCCGTCCGCGCACGGCGGGCCGGTGGACATGGTGCTGTTCGTCGCCTCCGACCTGGCCCCGCAGGACGTCCTGGCCGGGCTGTCCGACCGGCTGGAGCCGGCGAAGGTCCCGCACGTGTGTCACGTGCTGCCGGACCTGCCGCTCACCCCCAACGGCAAGACCGACAAGAAGCGGCTGCGCGAACTCGCCCTCCTGCCCCCGTCCGCCTGAGGCGCAGGCGTCCGCACCGACCTCCTCCGCGAAAGGACACCCCCATGCCCGTGCCGTGGGACGACCAGTTCGAACGACTGCTGCGCGACGCGCTCCCGCTGCTGCCGGCCGACGCCGGGATCCGGCAGGACACCTGCCTCAAGGACCACGGCATGGACTCGATGGCCAGCATCGACCTGCTGCTGAAGCTGGAGGAGCACTACGGGGTGGCCTTTCCCGACGAGGCGCTCACCTCGGCGACGTTCGCCGCGCCCGGCGCCCTGTGGTCGGTGCTGACCGTCCTGCGTGACGCCACGACCGCCACCGACCGGGGCTGACCGCCCCCACACCACCGACCGACTCGCAGAACGGACACCGACATGGGAAGACTCGAGGGCCGCGTCGCGCTGATCACCGGCGCCGCCAGGGGCCAGGGCGCGGCCGCCGCCCGCCTCTTCGTCGCCGAAGGCGCGAAGGTCATGCTGACCGACGTCCTGGACGACGAGGGCAAGCAGCTCGCCGGGGAACTCGGCGACGCCGCGGCCTACACCCACCTCGACGTGCGCAGCGCGGACGACTGGCACACCGCCGTCGGCGACACACAGGACGCCTTCGGCCGGCTCGACGCACTCGTCAACAACGCGGGCGTGTGCGACATCGGCACCGTCGAGGAGATGCCCGCCGAGAAGTTCATGGCGGTGTGCGAGGTCAACCAGCTCGGCGTGTTCCTCGGTATGCAGGCCGCCGCCCCGGCCCTGCGGGCCGCCGGTGGTGGCACGATCGTCAACATCTCCTCCATCGACGGCCTCATCGGCCTGAAGTACCTCTCCGCCTACTGCGCCTCGAAGTTCGCCGTGGTGGGCATGACGCGGGTCGCGGCCATGGAGCTCGGGCCCGCGGGCATCCGGGTCAACGCGGTGTGTCCCGGCGTGATCCGCACCGAGATGACCAAGGACCTGCACGAGATGCAGGACAAGTGGCTGCACCGCACGCTGCCGCTGCGCCGGCTCGGCGGAGCGGACGAGACGGCCGGCGTGGTGCTGTTCCTGACCTGTGACGACTCGAGCTACGTCACCGGCACCGAGACCGTCGTCGACGGCGGCTGGCTCGCCGGCCATCTGACCCCCTGAGGAGCGGCCGTGCGCGTACTGTTCAGCGTCTCGGACTGGCCCGGCCACTGGTTCCCGCTCGTCCCGCTCGGCTGGGCGCTGCAGGGCTTCGGACACGAGGTCCGGGTGGTGTGCGCCCGGAGCCAGGCCGACGGCATCGCCCGTACCGGCCTGACACCGGTGCCGGTCGTCGAGCCGGGGCTGGAGATGAGCGTCCAGGCCAGGATGCGCAACTTCTGGGACGCCCAGCAGGGCGGCTGGCCCTTCGACACACCGCCGCCGCACCCGGTCACCGGCGAGGAGATGACCGCGCTGTCGGACTTCGACTTCGCCGCCTTCCGGGCCACTCAGCGGCCGCGCATCCTGCAGGCGACCGCAGACGGCTTCGACGCCGTCGTCGGCTTCGCCCGCGCCTGGCGCCCCGATCTGGTGGTGCACGACCGGATGAGCATCGAGGGGCTGCTGGCGGCCCGGGTGCTCGGCGTGCCGGCCGTGCTGCACCTGTGGGGGCCACACGGCACGGCCGAACCGGAACCGGAGCTGCGCATCGTGCCCGGAGACCCCACCGGGTCCTTCCCGCGGCACGGCGCCGGGCGGATGGGGCCCGACCAGATCGAGTACGTCGTCGATCCCTGCCCGGCGGGCATCGAACCGCCCGTGCACGCCACCCGGTTGCCCGTCCGCTACGTGCCCTACAACGGTCCGGGCCCCGACCCGCGCCTCGAGCCGCCGGGCGTCGGCCGGCCCCGCGTGTGCGTGATCTGGGGCAACTCGCCCGGACGGATCTACGGCCGGCCAGGGCGGCTGCTGCCGGAACTGGCCGCCGCGTTCGCCGGCCTCGACGCCGAGTTGGTCCTGGTGGGCGGCTCGGCCGACCTGAAAGACCTGCAGCCCGCGGCGCAGGACATGCGGGTGCTCACCGACATGCCGCTGCGACTGGTGCTGCCCGGCTGCGACGCGGTGGTCCACCACGGCGGCGCCGGCGCCCTGATGACGGCCGTCGCGGCGGGCGTGCCGCAACTTGGGGTGCCGTTCGCACCGGAACAGGTCGTCAACGTGCGCCGCCTCACCGACGCCGGAGCAGGCCTCTCGGTGCCGGCTCACCAGTCCGGTCTGCGGGAGACCGTCCGCGACCGGCTGGGCCGGCTGCTGACCGAGCCCGCGCACGCGACGGCGGCCCGCCGGCTGCGCGACCAGCTGGCCGCACGGCCGTCGCCTGCCGACCTGGTGGTGCGCCTGGAGAAGCTCGCCGCGGGCGCCGCGCACCCGTAACCGTCGGCGGCCCACCAGCGGCGCTCGACGCGGATCCGAGCCGCCCACGGGAATCTCACCCCGCGACACCCGTCCCGTCACCCGACCCTGAGAGAGGTACGCCATGCCCACCCCCGCGCCCAGCGACGACACCGCACAGGCCGAGGCGGAGAGCGCCATCCGGGAACTGGCGCTCGGCGCCGCGGTGGCCTCGGGGATGCAGGTCGCGGTACGACTGGGCGTCGCGGACGCACTCGGCGACACCGAGACCGGCGCCGACGACCTGGGCAAGGCCGTCGACGCGGTGCCGGCCACGCTGGCCCGCCTGCTGCGCATGCTCGCCACGCACGGCGTCTTCGAGGAGACCGCCGCGGGCAGCGAGGTCTTCCGGCACACCCCGCTGTCCCGCATGCTGCGTTCCGACGCGCCCGGGGGCATGGCCGACATGGTGCTGTGGGCGGGAGCCGCCTGGACGTGGGACGCCTGGCCGCGGCTGGAGTCGGCCGTCCGGGACGGCAGGCCGGTCGTCCCCGAGCTGTACGGCAAGGACTTCTTCCGCTACCTGCACGAGGACGCGGCCGAGGACGCGCAGATCTTCAACCGGGCCATGACGCAGGCCAGCGCGCTGACCTCGCGCGCGGTCGCCCGGAGCCTGGACCTGACCGGCGCCCGCACCGTCGCCGACGTCGGCGGCGGCCAGGGCCACCTGCTGAGCACCGTGCTGCGCACCCATCCGCACGTCACCGGCGAGCTGTTCGACCTGCCGAAGGTCGTCGCCGGAGCGGATCCGGCCCTGCTCGAGGGCGGCGAGCTGGCCGGCCGGGCCCGTGTCACGCCCGGCGACTGCCTGGAGTCCGTCCCCGTTTCGGCCGACGTCTACCTGATCAAGCAGATCCTCAAGTGGGACGACGACC
>DASSBO010000426.1:0-5647 GCA_035698655.1 Streptomyces sp. | reverse complement strand
TGCACGGAGAACGTCGCGCTGCCGCTGCGGCTGACCGGCACCGGCCGCCGGGAGGCCGAACGGACGGCGACGCAGTGGCTGGAGCGCCTGGAGGTCGACGACGTCCGCCACCACCGACCGGGGCAGATCTCCGGCGGCCAGGGGCAGCGCGTCGCCGTCGCACGGGCGCTGGTCGGCACGCCGAGCGTGGTCTTCGCCGACGAGCCGACCGGCGCGCTGGACTCGCTGAACGGCGAACGCGTGATGGACCTGCTCACGCAGGCCGCGCGGGAGACGCAGGCAGCGGTGGTCCTGGTGACGCACGAGTCGCGGGTCGCGGCGTACTCCGACCGCGAGGTCGTCGTGCGCGACGGCACCGCCCGGGACATGGCGGGCGTCGCATGAGCCGTGACGGACGCGCCGGTCTGCGCCGCTGGCCGGCGGACCTGGCGATGGGCGCCCGCTTCGCGGTCAGCGGCGGCCGCGAGGGCTGGACCCGCACCGTGCTGACGGCCGTCGGCGTCGGCCTGGGCGTCGCGGTCCTGCTGATCGCGGCCTCCGTCCCGCACATGAAGTCGTCCTACGACGCGCGCGACCGGGGCCGCAGGGCCACCGTGGCGGTCGGCGAGACGGTCACCGACCAGGGGCCGCCCACCGAGCGCACCGTCCTGATGCGGCGCACGGACACCACCTACCGCGGTCAGGACATCCGCGGCCGGCTGCTGCGCGCAGAGGGCGGCGACCCCGTGACGCCGCCCGGCGTCGGCGAGTTGCCCGCTGCCGGCTCGATGTGGGTCTCCCCCGCACTGAAGCGGCTGCTGGCCTCGGACGAGGGCGAACTGCTGCGCGAGCGGCTGCCCTACCGCATCGCCGGCGTCATCGGCCACCAAGGCCTGCTGGGCTCGCAGGAGCTGGCCTACTACGCCGGCAGCGACGGGCTGCGTCCGCCGTCCGAGGCGCCGACGATGCGGGTGCGCGCCTTCGGCAGCGACGACGTCGGGCGGCCCCTCGACCCCGTGTTGGTCCTGCTCATCGTGGTGATCTGCGTGGTCCTGCTGCTGCCGGTGGCCGCGTTCATCGCCGCTGCCGTCCGGTTCGGCGGCGAACGCCGGGACCGGCGGCTGGCCGCCCTGCGGCTGGTCGGCGCCGACGCCCGGATGACGCGCAGGGTGGCGGCCGGTGAGGCCATGACGGGTTCGCTGCTCGGGCTGGTGGTCGGCGCGGCCGTGTTCGTGCCGCTGCGCTGGTCCGCCTCCTGGGTGGAGCTGGCCGGGCTGAGCCTGTTCCCCTCGGACGTGCAGCCGGCGCTCGGGCTACTCCTGCTCGTCGTGCTGGGCATCCCCGCCTGCGCCGTGGGCGTGTCGCTGCTCGCGCTGCGCGGCGTGGTCATCGAGCCGCTGGGCGTGGTGCGGCGCTCGGTGCCGCGCAAACGCCGCCTGTGGTGGCGGCTGCTGCCCACGGTGGCGGGGCTGGCGCTGCTGCTCCCGATGATCGGCGGGCTCGGCGGGCCGGACGCGAACGTGCCGACTTTGCAGATCGCCGGCGGCATCGTGCTGGTGCTGGTGGGGATCACCGCAGTGCTGCCCTGGCTGGTCGAGGCGGTCGTGCGACGGCTGCGCGCCGGCGCCGTCCCGCTGCAGCTGGCCGTGCGCCGGCTCCAGCTCGACAGCGGCACGGCATCCCGTGCGGTCAGCGGCATCATGGTCGCCGTCGCCGGGGCCATCGCCCTGCAGTTGCTGTTCTCCGCCGTGCAGGCGGACCGGACGTCGGCCACCGGGGCGGACCCCGCCCGGGCGGATCTGGTCGTCTCGACACAGGATGCGGACGAGGCGAAGGCTCAGGCCATGACGCAGTCGGTGGCGGCGGCCCACGGAGTCCGTGCCGCGCTCGGCGTGACCACCGGGTACGTCGCCGTCGGTGACGCTGCCGTCCAGGTGCAGGTCGGCGGCTGCCGGACCCTCCGGGAGCTGGCGCACCTGACGTCGTGCCATCCGGGTGACGTCTTCCTCCTCCCGAGCCCCTCCGCGGGACGGCGGTTGCAGCCCGGCGCACGGCTCGACCTGAGCGGGCCGGCTGAGGGGCCCGACGGCAAGGCCGAGAAGCAGCACGCGCCCGACTGGTGGACGGTCCCGGACGACGCCCGGGCCGCGAAGGCCCGCCGCGCACCGGGGGGCGGCCGGGCCTTCGGGGTGCTGGCCACTCCCGAGGCGCTGGACGCCGGCAGGCTGGCCGACATCGACAACCGGGTCTTCGTGAAGCTGGACGACGACGTGCCGGACGCCGTCGAGTACATGCGCAACGCGGCGGCCACGGTCGATCCCGGCGCGTTCATCTACCACGTGCGGGCCGCCGAAGTGGACCACACCTTCGCCACCGTCCAACGCGCCCTGTTCGCCGGTGCGGTGGCCGTGCTGCTGCTGATCGGCGCGAGCATGGTCGTCTCCACGCTGGAGCAACTGCGCGAGCGCAAGCGGCTGCTGTCCGTCCTGGTCGCCTTCGGCACCCGGCGGTCCACGCTCGCCTGGTCGGTGCTGTGGCAGACGGCGCTGCCGGTCGCCCTGGGCATGGTGCTGGCCGCGGCCACGGGCCTGGGCCTGGGCGTGGTGCTGCTGCGGATGGCCTCCCGGCCGCTGATGGTCGACTGGGCCGCTCCCGCGACCGCCGTCGGCCTGGGCGCCGCACTGATCCTGCTGGTGACGCTGATCAGCATGCCCGCGCTGTGGCGGCTGATGCGCCCGGAGGGCCTGCGCACGGAGTGAGGGTGGACGTCGGCGGGGCCGGTGGTAATCTGATATCAGATTGCTAACAGCCCCGCCGACCGGCGGCCGGGGCGGAAACCGGGGAGACCATGACCAGTCACGAAACCGCCGCAGCCGACGACCTGCCGCAGATGCCCTCACCCCAGGTGCGGGAGGTCCGCGCGACGAGCATCCCGGGCGGTCTCGCGCTGCTCCTCGGCCTGGTCGGCGTGCTGCTGGGCATCGCCGCGCTCGCCTGCGCTGCCGCGCTCTCCGCCGGCGGGCCGGCGCTCATCGTCGTGGGGATCGTGCTGATCGTCGGCTCGGTCTTCGGGATGCTCGGGCTGAACATGGTCGCGCCCGGTGAGGCGCGCGTCGTCCAGCTCTTCGGCCGCTACACCGGCACGATCCGCACGGACGGCCTGCGCTGGGTCAACCCGCTGACCACCCGCAAGAAGGTCTCCACCCGGGTGCGCAACCACGAGACGGCCGTGCTGAAGGTCAACGACGCCTACGGCAACCCCGTCGAACTCGCCGCGGTCGTCGTCTGGCAGGTCGCCGACACCGCACAGGCCACCTTCGAGGTCGACGACTACGTCGAGTTCGTCTCGACCCAGACCAAGGCCGCCGTCCGGCACATCGCCATCGAATACCCCTACGACGCCTACGAGGAGGACCGGCTCTCGCTGCGCGGCAACGCGGAGGAGATCACCGAGAAGCTGGCCGTGGAGCTGACGGCCCGCGTGCAGGCCGCCGGCGTCACGATCGTCGAGTCCCGCTTCACCCACCTCGCCTACGCCCCGGAGATCGCCTCGGCCATGCTGCAGCGCCAGCAGGCGGGCGCCGTGGTCGCTGCCCGGAAGACGATCGTGGAGGGCGCCTGCGGCATGGTCGAGGACGCCGTCACCCGCATCGCCGAGCAGGACTTCGTCGCGCTGGACGAGGAGCGCACGGCCGCCATGGTGGGCAACCTGCTCGTCGTGCTCTGCGGCGACCGGTCGCCGCAGCCGGTGCTCAACTCCGGGTCGCTGTACCAGTGACCGACCGGCCGGGCGACGAGCAGCGCCCGGGGCGACGGCCGCAACAGCGCAAGCAGGTGCTGCTGCGGCTCGACCCCGCGGTGCACGACGCGCTGGCGCGCTGGGCGGCGGACGAACTCCGCTCGACGAACGCGCAGATCGACTACCTGCTGCGCCGCGCCCTGCGCGACGCGGGCCGCCTCCCGAAGAACGCCCGCCCCCACCCCCCACGCGGCCGCCCGCCCCGCGAGGATTGACGGCTCAGTCGGACTCTTCGGGGGCCTCCGTGGCGCCGTGGGGTTGGGGGTAGTGGGCCATCTGGCCCTGGGCGTAGGCCTTCAGGTAGCCGATCACCGTGTTCGCCACCGCGACGAGCGGGACGGCCACGACCGCGCCGGGGATGCCGGCGACGAGGCTGCCCGCCGTGACGGCCAGGACCACGCCGAGCGGGTGGACCCGCACCAGGCGGCCGAGGATGAACGGCTGGAGGACGTGCCCCTCCAACTGCTGCACCACCAGCACGACGAGCAGCACCATCAGCGCAGTGAAGATCCCGTTGGTCACCAGCGCGACCAGGACTGCCAGGGTTCCGGAGGCCAGCGCACCGACGATGGGGATGAAGGCGAACAGGAAGATGAAGACGGCCAGCGGCACGGCCAGCGGCACGTCGAGGAACCACAGCCCGATGCCGATGAAGACGGCGTCGATGAACGCCACGATCACCGTGCCCCGCACGTAGCTGGTGAGGGTGACCCAGGCCCGCGGGCCGGCGCCCGCGACGCCGTCCCGCGCGGCCGCGGGCACGAACTTCAGCGTCCACGACCACACCTTGGCGCCGTCGTAGAGCAGGAACAGCGTCACGAACATCGCGAGGAACAGGCCGGAGAGGAACTCCACGAACACCGTCACACCGGTCAGCCCGGCGGAGGTGACGGTCTTGCTGTGGTCGCCCAGCCAGTCGCTGAGGGTCTGGGCGATGTCGTCGACCTGCTTCTCCGAGACGTGGAACGGCCCGTGGATCGCCCAGCTCTTGAGCTGGGCGATGCCGTCCTGCACGCGGCTCGTGAGCGTCGGCAGGTTCTCCGTCACCTGCCACACCACGAACCAGCCGACGAGGCCCATGATGACGATGCCGATGATGAACGTCAGCAGCGTCGCCAGGCCGCGGGCCAGCCCTACGCGCTTGAGCCGCGCGACGGTCGGCTCCATCAGGGCGGTGATCAGCAGCCCGGCGGAGAAGGCGATCACCAGCAGACTGATCGCGCTGACGATCTTCATGAGCACGAAGACGACGCCGGCCAGGATCAGCAGCCGCCAGCCGGCCTCCGCGGCGACCCGGATGCCCCACGGGATCGCCGCCGCCGGTTCGGGCCTGGGCGTGCCGGAGGGCGCGTAGCCGGGCGGCGGCGGGATGCGCGGCGGCCCGTCCGCCGGGCCGGGCGGCGGGCCGTCCGCGGCGGCCGCGGCCGGTCCGGTGCCGGGGGTGGGAACCGCTTCGGGGCCGGGGGCGCCGAGCGGGTCGTGCGGATTCCCGGCCGCGTCCGCGGCGGCCCGTGCCGCCGCGCGGCGCTCGGCCAGGCGCTCGGCGAGGTGCTGCACCCCGTCCAGCATCCGGTCCATCCTGCCCGTCATCGGCTTCCTCCGCCCCCGTCGATGCACTGTCCGCTCTTCGCTGTCATCAGAGGGACGACGTTACCCGGACGGATGGTTGCCTCCACACGCGCGCGCCGCCCCCGCCTCGGATGGCGGGGGCGGCGCGTCGGACCGTCCGTGGGGCCGCCGGCGTGGGCGGCCGGTGCGGATCAGTAGTAGTGGTTGGCCTGCCAGAAACTCCAGGCACCGCACGGGCTGCCGTAGCGGTTGTTCATGTAGTTCAGGCCCCACTTGATCTGGGTGGCCGGGTTGGTCCGC
>DASSBO010000425.1:0-4940 GCA_035698655.1 Streptomyces sp. | reverse complement strand
ACACCGCGCCGCCCGCGCACGGGCCCATGATCAGGCTGATCTGCGGGATCACGCCGGAGGCGTGCACGTTGCGCCGGAAGATCTCCGCGAACAGGCCGAGCGCCGTGACGCCCTCCTGGATCCGGGCGCCGCCGCCGTCGTTGATGCCGATGACCGGGCATCCGGTCTTCATGGCGAAGTCCATGACCTTGACGATCTTCTCGCCGTAGACCTCGCCGAGCGACCCGCCGAAGATGGTGAAGTCCTGCGAGTACACGCACACCGGGCGGCCGTCGACGGTGCCGTAGCCGGTCACCACGCCGTCGCCGTAGGGGCGGTTCTTCTCGATGCCGAACGCGGTCGAGCGGTGCCGGGCGAACTCGTCCAGCTCGGTGAAGGACCCCTCGTCAAGCAGGAGTTCCACCCGTTCACGGGCCGTCAGCTTGCCCTTCGCATGCTGCTTCTCGACCGCACGCTCCGAGCCGGCGTGCGTCGCCTCGGACACGCGCCGGTGAAAGTCCGCGATCTTGCCCGCGGTCGTATGGATGTCGGGGCTTGTCTCCTGCTCGGACACGGCCTGCGGCTCCTACTCGTCGTCGGGGGCTACCGGGTCGTAGGTTATCGGCGCCACCGCCTCTCGGCGGTGCGGCGTTGGCCACACTCGCGGCCCTCCGGCGGGCGGGAGTGACCGGGGCCACTCATCTAATGTTGCGGATATGTCGCCTTCCTCGTCCAACCCGCCGAACCCGCCGGACCCCTCCGGGAACCCCCGCGGCCGCTGGTCCGACCTGGAGCGGCCGCCGCTGGGCGTCGCCTCGCTGCGGCGGGCGCTGGTACGGCCGGACGGGCTGTGGACCTCGCTGGACGTCGTCGAGTCCGTCGGCTCCACCAACACCGAGCTGGCGGAACGGGTGCGGGCCGGGGCCGCGGGCGAGGGCACGGTCCTCGTCGCCGAGGAGCAGACGGCCGGCCGCGGCCGGCTCGAGCGCAGCTGGACGGCGCCGCCGCGTTCCGGGATCTTCTTCTCCGCCGTCCTCGAGCCGGGCGCGCCGGTGCAGCGCTGGGGCTGGCTGCCGCTGCTCGCCGGAGTGGCCACCGCCTCGGCGCTGGCGCGCACGGCCGGCGTCGACATGGCGCTGAAGTGGCCCAACGACCTGCTCGCCGACGTCGGCGGCGAGGAGCGCAAGATCGGCGGCATCCTCGCCGAGCGGGCCGGCGACCGCGCCGTCGTGCTGGGCATCGGCCTCAACGTCTCCCTGCACGCCGACGAGCTGCCCGTCCCCGCTGCCGGCTCGCTGGCCCTGGCCGGCGCCCGGGCCACCGACCGCGACCCGCTGCTGCGGGCCGTGCTGCGGGAGATCGACGACTGGTACGGACGGTGGAACGCCGCCGAGGGCGACCCGACGGAGAGCATGCTGCTGGAGGCCTACGCCGCCGGCTGCGCCACGCTCGGCCGCACGGTCCGCGTCGAACTGCCCGGCGGTGAGCAGCTCACCGGCGAGGCCGTGGCCGTCGACGGGGACGGCCGGCTCGTCCTGGCCACTCCGGACGCCGTCCAGCGCCCGGTCGCCGCAGGCGACATCGTCCACCTGCGCACCGCGTAGCGCCGTGAAGTGAGCGGGCGCACACCTGCCGTATGGTGGGCATGCGGCGAGCGCAGCGCAAGAGAACGGAAGGGCAGTGCACAGGGACGACCGGGCCTGGCGAGGGGCGGACAGTGGCCGTGGATGAACCGGACACCCCCGCCGACGGGACCGAAGAGGACCCCAGTGCGCTGCGCATCGAGGAGCTGATCCTCGGCGCGGGCCGCCAGTACACCCCGTTCCAGGCGGCGCGCGCCGCCGGCGTGTCCATGGAGCTCGCGTCCCGCTTCTGGCGGGCGATGGGCTTCGCGGACGTCGGGCAGGAACGGGCGCTGACCGAGGCGGACGTCCTCGCGCTGCGGCGGCTCGCGGGCCTGGTGGAGGCCGGGCTGCTCAGCGAGTCCATGGCCGTCCAGGTCGCCCGGTCCACCGGACAGACCACGGCCCGGCTGGCGGGCTGGCAGATCGACTCCTTCCTGGAGGACCTCACCGAGCCGCCCGAGCCGGGCATGACCCGCAACGAGGTCACCTACCCGCTGGTCCAGCTGCTGCTGCCGGAGCTGGAGGAGTTCCTGGTCTACGTGTGGCGCCGCCAGCTGGCCGCCGCGACCGGCCGCGTCGTGCAGGCGCAGGACGACGAGACGGTCGCCCGGCGGCAGGCCATCGCCTTCGCCGACCTGGTCGGGTTCACCCGGCTGACCCGCCGGCTGGAGGAGGACGAGCTCGGCGAACTCGTCGAGGCGTTCGAGACGACGGCGTCCGACCTGGTCGTCGCGCACGGCGGGCGGCTGATCAAGGCCCTCGGCGACGAGGTGCTCTACGTCGCCGAGGAGGCCGCGACGGCGGCGGAGATCGGCCTGCGGATGATCGAGACGCTGGCGAACGACCCGACGATGCCGGAGTTGCGTGTCGGCATCGCCTTCGGCACGACGACCACCCGGATGGGCGACGTCTTCGGCACCACCGTGAACCTGGCCAGCCGGCTGACCTCGATAGCGCCGAAGGACACCGTCCTCGTCGACGGCGACTTCCGCTCGCAGCTGGTGGAGGCGGGGGCCGCGCCGCTCTCGGAGAAGGAGAGCGAGGACGAGACCGGCTTCCGGTTCGCCCTCCAGCCGCTCTACCAGCGCCCGGTCCGCGGGCTGGGCGTCGTCGAACCCTGGCTGCTGCGCCGCCGTTCCTGACGCGGTGGCATGATGCGTGCGCACTGCACGTGTGAGCGAGCGTTAACCGGGAGGATGCGATGACGCGGTACGGCGAGTGGGTCGAGGTGCGGTTCGATACGGCCACCAAGGTGGCGGAGCTGGTGCTGGACCGGCCCAAGGCGATGAACGCCGTGTCCACCGAGATGGCCCGCTGCATCGGCGAGGCCTGTGCGGCGCTCGCCGCCGACCGCGAGGTGCGGGCCGTGGTGCTCAGCTCGACGCACGACCGGGCGTTCTGCGTCGGCGCCGACCTCAAGGAGCGCAACTCCTTCTCCGACGCCGACCTGGGCCGCCAGCGCCCGCACACCCGGGCCGCCTACACCGGCGTCCTGGAGCTGCCGATGCCCACGGTCGCCGCCGTGCACGGCTACGCGCTGGGCGGCGGCTTCGAGCTGGCGCTGTCCTGCGACCTGATCGTCGCCGACCCGAGTGCCGCCGTGGGGCTGCCCGAGGTGTCCGTCGGCGTCATCCCGGGTGGCGGCGGCACGCAGCTGCTGCCGCGCCGCGTCGGTGCGGCACGCGCCGCCGAGCTCATCTTCTCCGCGCGCCGCGTCGAGGCGGCCGAGGCGCGGGACCTGGGGCTGGTGGACCGGCTCGCCGCGGACGGTGCCGACCGCGACGAGGCGCTGGCACTGGCCGGCCGCATCGCCGCCCACTCGCCGGTCGGCCTGCGTGCGGCCAAGCGCGCGCTGCGCACCGGCTGGGGGCAGGACCTGCGGGCCGGTCTGGAGATCGAGGACGCCGCCTGGCGGTCGGTGGCCTTCTCCGGCGACCGCGCCGAGGGTGTGGCCGCGTTCAACGAGAAGCGCAAGCCGCAGTGGCCGGGGGAGTGACCGGCGGCGCCGTCAGCAGGGCGATTCCGGGCGAAGACTCCTAACCTGGGCGTTATGGGAGTGGACGCGCGGCTGCGGGCGGTCGTCGAACTGGCGCAGGCGATGGCGTCCGCCCACACCCTGGTGGAGGTGGCACACGCGGCGGCCGGCCGGGCGGGTGAGGCGATGGGCGGCTCGTTCGCGGCGGTCTCGGTGTGGGAGCGGGCGCGCGGGCGGCTGCGGGTGCTGGTGAACGTCGGCGAGCTGGCGGAGGGTGAGGCGGAGTACCCCGAGGACGAGTCCTATCCGGTGCACGACTTCCCCGAGATCGTCGAGTTCCTGCACGAACGGTGGGCCTGCGGCGGTTCGGAGCCGCGCGCCTGGCTGGCGACGGCTCCCGGGCCGCAGGCCGGCGTCGCGGTCCGCGCCGGGCGGGCGGGCGCGGACGCCGCGGGCCGGCTGCCCGCGCCGGGCGGCGCCTCCGGCGGCGGAGTCGCCGCCGGAGGACGCGTCGCCGCGCTGGTCCGCCGGGGGCGCGGCAGCTGCGTCGTGGCGCCCGTCGTGCTGCACGGGCGGGCGTGGGGCGAGCTGTACGTCGCGCGCCCGGTCGGCGCGCCCGCCTTCGACCGGGGCGACGCGGACTTCGCGACCGTGCTGGCGTCCGTGATCGCCGCGGGCATCGCGCAGAGCGAGCGGCTGGAGGAGGTGGAACGGCTCGCCTTCACCGACCCGCTGACCGGGCTGGCCAACCGCCGTGCCGTGGACGCCCGCCTCGACGAGGCCGTCGAGGGGCACCGCGCCGACGGCACGGTCGTCAGCCTCGTCGTCTGCGACGTCAACGGTCTGAAGAAGGTCAACGACGTGTACGGCCACGAGGCCGGCGACCGTCTGCTGGAACGTTTCGCCTCGGTGCTCTCGCTGTGCGGCGCCATACTGCCCGGAAGCCTGGCCGCGCGGCTGGGCGGCGACGAGTTCTGTCTCGTCGTCACGGGGCCGTCGGCCGACGAGGTCGTCCGCGTCTCGGACGACCTGTGCCGGCAGGCCGCCGCGCTGGACAAGGGAGACGGGGTGGCGTGCGGTGTGGCCTCGACCGGCGACCCGATCGGGCCGGTCACCTCCGCGCGCCGGCTGTTCCGGCTCGCGGACGCGGCCCAGTACCGGGCGAAGGCCGCGCACAGCCGGAAGCCGGTGGTGGCGGGCCGCGAGGGCGGCACCGAGGACCCGGTCGTCCGGCTCGCCGACGCCCCGGCCCGTCCCGGCCGGGACCGCCGCCGGCTGCGCGACTCCGGGCGCCGGCCCGACTGACCGCCGCCGACGGCCGGCTGCACCCGGCCGTGACAGATTGCGATTCAGTCTTTAGG
>DASSBO010000424.1:0-8493 GCA_035698655.1 Streptomyces sp. | reverse complement strand
CAGGCGCGATCACCCCCGACGGCTGTGCCGTCGAGGTCTACGCACGGCTGCCCGTCGGCGCCGAGCCGGACGTCGTCGCCAGCGCCGCGCCGGCCGGCGCCCGCATCCTCGAACTCGGCTGCGGCGTCGGGCGGGTCACGCACCCGCTGGTCGAGCGGGGCTTCGAGGTGACCGCCGTGGACGAGTCGCCCGAGATGCTCGAGCGCGTGCGCGGCGCCCGCACGGTGTGCAGCGCGATCGAGGACCTCGACCTGGGGGAGCGCTTCGACGTCGTGCTCCTCGGCTCCTTCCTGGTGCACGCGGGCGACACCCGGGTCCGCGACGGCCTGCTGCGCAGCTGCCGGCGGCACGTCGCCGACGGCGGACACGTGCTCGTCCAGCGTGAGGGCGACGGATGGCACGACCAGGACCCTCCGGACCGCGAGATCCCCGGCGGGCGCGTCCGCGTGGTCTCCTCCACGCCGGTCGGCGACGGTGTGCGGTCCGTGCGGGTCGACTACGACTTCGCCGACGGCAGTTGGTCGCACACGTTCGTCTCCCGGCCGCTGACGAGGACGGCGTTCGAGCAGGCGCTCGCCGCAGCCGGTCTCACCGTGGAGTCCTACCTGACCGACGACGGCACCTGGGCCCTGGCACGGGCCGCCACGGCGGGCTGACAGGCGCCCGGGATGCGCACACCGTGGCGGATCCGTTACAGTGTCGGAAGGGTGACGGGGGGTCACCGCGACCACAGGGCGCGCCGGGAGGGGTCTTGACCACGAGTGCGGAGACGGACGTCGTCGATCTCGCGGCCCTGGGCGAGGACTTCGTGCGCGATCCCTATCCGGTGTACGCGCGGCTGCGTGCCCAGGGGCCGGTGCACCGGGTGCGCGCTCCCGACGGCGGCCTGGTCCATCTCGTCGTCGGCCACGAGGCCGCCCGGGCGGCGCTCGGCGACCCGCGGCTCAGCAAGGACTGGTCCAAGGTGGCCGGCGAGCCGGGCGAACTGCTCGAACCCGGCCGGCACATGCTGGGCACCGATCCGCCCGACCACACGCGGCTGCGCAGGCTCGTCTCCCGGGAGTTCACGCCGCGCCGCATCGCCGCGCTCGAACCCCGTGTCCGGCAGCTGACCGACGAGCTGCTGGACGCCATGCTCGCGCTGCCCGGCCGCCGGGCCGACCTCGTCGACGCACTCGCCTTCCCGCTGCCGATGAGCGTCATCTGCGAACTGCTGGGCGTGCCGTTCATGGAGCGGGACGACTTCCGCAGCTGGTCGAACACGCTGGTCTCCGCAGCGCCGCAGGAACAGGTCGCCGAGGCGATGGCCCGGATGACGGAGTACCTGGGCACACTCGTCGAGCACAAGCGTGAACGCCCCGGTGAGGACCTGCTCAGCGGACTGATCCGCACCACCGACGAGGACGGCGACCGGCTCTCGCCCGACGAACTCACGGCCATGGCCTGGCTGTTGCTGATCGCCGGACACGAGACGACGGTCAACCTGATCGCCAACGGCGTGCTGGCGCTGCTCACCCACGCCGACCAGCTCGCCGCGCTCCGCGCGGACCCCGGCCTGCTCGAGGGCGCCGTCGAGGAGATGCTCCGCTACGACGGGCCGGTGGAGACCTCCACCTACCGCTTCACCCTCGAGCCCGTCGGCATCGCGGGCACCCTGGTACCGGCGGGCGAGGTCGTCCTGCCCGTTCTTGCCGACGCCGACCGCGACCCGGCGCAGTTCACCGACCCGGACGTCTTCGACATCCGGCGCGGTGGCGGGCGCGGCCATCTCGCCTTCGGGCACGGCATGCACTACTGCCTCGGCGCCCCGCTGGCCCGGCTCGAAGCGCGCGTCGCCGTCGGCGCCCTGCTCGAACGGGCGCCCGACCTCGCGCTCGACGTCGATCCGCAGGCCCTGAACTGGCGGGACGGCATCCTCATCCGCGGTCCGCAGCGGCTGCCCGTGCGGTTCTGAGCGCTCAGGCGAGCAGGAAGTCCGCCTCCCCGTTCTTCGCGCCCGCTATGAAGGCCTCGATCTCGTGCGGCATGTAGATCAGCGCCGGGCCGTCGGGGTCGTCGGACCGGCGCAGCGCGACCCGGCCGTCCGAGAGCTTCAGCGCCTCGACGCACCGCCGGCCGCCTGGCCTGTCCCAGGGCCGGTGCCAGCCGTGCGGATCGAGTTGGGACGCGGGCATGCCGTTGTAGACGGTGTTCATCTTCGTCGGTGCTCCTAGTGCATCTCACCGGAAGGACGTCCCGGTGACGTTCGGGGGTGGGTGCGCCGAGTGATTGAAATCCGGGTGTACTCACGCAGTGTGACATGCCTCCGGCGTGTGGCACAGGTTGACCCGCCCAGTCTGTGAATTACAGATCGACTCTTGCCAACTGTCCCCGCACACACCGATAGTGGAGTTGATCGACACCGACACTCGTCTGGTTCCCCCCACGCACGGAAGGCGGAATGGTCGTGGCATTACCGCACGGCTCAGGAGTGCTCGCGCTGCCCTGGGAGGCCGGCGCCGTGTCCGAGCCGCTCCGGGCGGGTTTCGAGTTGCCCGCGCTGCAGACCTCGGTCGCCGAGGCGCGTCGACGGGTCCGCGGCAGGCTGCTCGAGTGGGCCTTCCCGGCCGACGTGTGCGACACCGCGCAGCTGCTGGTCTCCGAACTGGTCACCAACGCCGTGGTGCACACCGACACGGAGCGTGTCGAGTGCCGCCTGCAGGCGATGGGCCGGCGGGTGCGCATCGAGGTGCGTGACCGCGGCAGCCAGGTCGCGGCGCCGCTGCCCTGCTGGGCCTCGCCCGACGACGAGCACGGCCGCGGGCTGCTGCTGGTGGACACCATGTCCGAGGAGTGGGGCGTCGACAGCGACGGGCACGGCCTCGGCCGTGTGGTGTGGGTCACCCTCTCGGTGTCGTATTTCTGACCTTCCGTCCGCCCTATCAGATGGTTGATCCGATCCGGTGTGAACCCGGTGGGGTCGTCCGGCGTCCTTGTGACCGATACTTGTGCGGTCATTCCGCAGCGGGCCGTACCCGACCCGCGCACCACGATCCGCGTCGGAGGGCTGAACCGCGTGTCCAGGCTGCAGAAGGTCCGTGTCAGGACGAGGAGCCGGAGCCGGGTGCTGGGAGCCGTGATGGCGGCCGTCCTGCTCACGGTGCTGTCCGCGTGCAGCAGCACGGGAGGCAAACGGGCCGAGGAGCAGGCGCGCGCGGCGGCCGTCGGACAGTCGGCCGTCGACACGCCGCGGTGGACCTTCGCCATGGTCACCCACTCCGGGGACGGCGACACCTTCTGGGACATCGTGCAGAGCGGGGCGAAGCAGGCGGCCGTCAAGGACAACATCGACTTCGTCTACGCCCATGACGCGGCGGCCGGCCGGCAGGCCCAGCTCGTCCAGTCGATGATCGACAAGAAGGTCGACGGGCTGATCGTGACGCTGGCCAAGCCCGCCGCCATGAAGTCGGTGGTGAAGAAGGCGGTCAAGGCCGGCATACCCGTGGTGACGATCAACTCCGGCCAGGCGAAGTCGAAGGAGTTCGGCGCACTCGCGCACATCGGCCAGGACGAGTCGGTCGCCGGTGAGGCCGTCGGCACCGAGCTGAACGAGCGGGGCCGCAAACACGCGCTGTGCGTGCTGCACGAGCAGGGCAACGTCGGCCTCGAGCAGCGCTGCGACGGCGTGGCCAAGACCTTCGACGGCAAGGTCGAGAAGCTCTACGTCAAGGGCACCGACATGCCCTCGGTCCAGTCGTCGGTGACCGCGAAACTGCAGTCCGACGACGCGATCGACACCGTCGTCACCCTCGGCGCCCCCTTCGCGGCGACCGCCGTGCAGGCCGCCGAGCAGGCCGGCAGCGACGTCGAGATCGACACCTTCGACCTCAACGCCAAGGTCGTCGACGGCCTGCAGGACGGCTCCATCGGCTTCGCCGTCGACCAGCAGCCCTACCTGCAGGGCTACGAGGCCGTCGACCTGCTGTGGCTGTACCGCTACAACTCCGACATGCTCGGCGGCGGCAAGCCCGTGCTGACCGGTCCGCAGATCCTCACCAAGGACGACGCGGCCGAACTGAAGGAGTACACGCAGCGGGGCACCCGGTGACGGCCGCCGAAACCGCCTCCGACGCGCCCCGGAAGGACGACGTACCGCCGGCGCCGCCCGGGAGTCCGGGCCGGCGCCCGCCGCTGGGGCGGCTGCTGCGCCGTCCCGAGCTGGGCGCGGTACTCGGCGCCGTCGCGCTGTTCGTGTTCTTCTCCGTCTTCGCCGACAGCTTCCTGCGTGCCACCAGCTTCTCCACGGTGCTCTACGCCGCCTCGACCATCGGGATCATGGCGGTGCCGGTCTCGCTGCTGATGATCGGCGGCGAGTTCGACCTGTCGGCCGGCGTGATGGTGACCAGCTCCGCGCTGGTCTCGTCGATGTTCAGCTATCAGATGACGGCGAACAACTGGGTCGGCGTCGGCGTCTCGCTGCTGGTCACGCTCGGCTTCGGGTTCTTCAACGGCTACCTGCTGACCCGCACGAAACTGCCGAGCTTCATCATCACGCTCGGCACCTTCCTGATGCTCACCGGGCTCAACCTGGGCCTGACCAAGCTGATCAGCGGCACCGTCTCCACCAAGAGCATCTCCGACATGGAGGGCTTCGGCTCGGCGCGCGCGCTCTTCGCCTCCCGGATCACGCTCTTCGGCGTCGACTTCCAGATCACCATCGTCTGGTGGCTGCTGCTGGTCGCGGTGGCCACCTGGATCCTGCTGCGCACCCGGGTCGGCAACTGGATCTTCGCGGTCGGCGGCGGTGCGGACGCCGCGCGTGCGGTCGGCGTGCCCGTCGAACGCACGAAGATCGGCCTGTACATGGGTGTCTCGTTCGGCGCCTGGGTCGCCGGCCAGCACCTGCTGTTCAACTACGACGTCGTCCAGTACGGGGAGGGCGTCGGCAACGAACTGATCTACATCGCCGCCGCCGTCATCGGCGGCTGTCTGCTCACCGGCGGCTACGGCTCCGCGGCCGGCGCCGCCGTCGGCGCGTTCATCTTCGGCATGACCAGCAAGGGCATCGTCTACGCGCAGTGGAACCCGGACTGGTTCAAGTTCTTCCTGGGGGCGATGCTGCTGCTGGCCACCCTGCTGAACGCATGGATTCGCAAGCGGGCGGAGGCGAGCCGATGAGCGCGCTGGTCGAGCTGACGGACGTCAGCAAGCACTACGGCAGCATCACCGCGCTGCAGGACGTCAGCCTGGAGGCGCACGCGGGAGAGATCACCTGCGTGCTGGGCGACAACGGCGCCGGCAAGTCCACCCTCATCAAGATCATCTCCGGGCTGCACCGGCACGACGGCGGCAGCTACCTGCTCGACGGCGAGGAGACCCGGCTCTCCTCGCCCCGCGAGGCGCTCGAGCGCGGCGTGGCCACCGTCTACCAGGACCTGGCCGTCGTCCCGCTGATGCCGGTGTGGCGCAACTTCTTCCTCGGGTCCGAGCTGACCCGGGGCCGGGGGCCCTTCGCCCGGCTCGACGTGGAGACCATGCGCCGCACGACACGCGAGGCGCTGCTGCGCATGGGCATCGACCTGCGGGACGTCGACCAGCCGATCGGCACGCTCTCCGGCGGCGAACGGCAGTGCGTGGCCATCGCCCGCGCGGTGCACTTCGGCGCCCGGGTGCTTGTCCTGGACGAGCCCACCGCGGCCCTGGGCGTCAAGCAGTCCGGCGTGGTGCTCAAGTACGTCGCCACCGCCCGTGATCACGGGCTCGGCGTCGTGCTGATCACGCACAACCCGCACCACGCCCACCTCGTCGGTGACCGCTTCGTGCTGCTCAAGCGGGGCAGGATGGCGGGCAGCCACACCCGGGACGAGATCACACTGGAGGAGCTGACCCGGCAGATGGCGGGCGGCAGCGAGCTGGAGCAGCTCAGCCACGAGCTGGAGCGCGCCGACACCGGCCGGTGAGGCACAATCGTGCACGCGGGGCCCCCACCGTCCCACCGACACGACCGACCACGCAGAGACGAGACGCGAAGTGAGCACGTACCGTGACCCGGCGTACCGGCGCGGCGTCCCCACGACGAGCGTGCTGCGCACCGTCGGCGCGCGGGAACGCCGCTCCCACCTGTCCGCGCCGCGGGTGCCGACCGTGGGCATCGACATCGGCGGCACGAAGGTGATGGCAGGCGTCGTCGACGCCGACGGCCAGATCCTGGAGACCGTCCGCACCGAGACGCCCGACAAGTCCAAGAGCCCCAAGGTCGTCGAGGACACCATCGCCGAGCTGGTCCTGGACCTCTCCGACCGGCACGACGTGCACGCCGTGGGCATCGGCGCGGCCGGCTGGGTCGACGTCGACCGCTCCCGGGTGCTGTTCGCCCCCCACCTGGCCTGGCGTGACGAGCCGCTCAAGGATGCCCTGACCGCGCGCCTCGCGGTGCCCGTCATGGTCGACAACGACGCCAACACCGCCGCCTGGGGCGAGTGGCGCTTCGGCGCCGGGCGCGGCGAGGACCACCTGGTGATGATCACCCTGGGGACCGGCATCGGCGGCGCCATACTGGAGGACGGCCACCTCAAGCGCGGCAAGTACGGCGTGGCCGGCGAGTTCGGGCACATGCAGGTCGTCCCGGGCGGCCACCGCTGCCCGTGCGGCAACCGCGGCTGCTGGGAGCAGTACAGCTCGGGGAACGCCCTGGTCAGGGAGGCCCGCGAGCTGGCCGCGGCCGAGTCGCCCGTGGCCTGGCACGTCATCGACCACGTCGGCGGCAACATCCGCGAGATCACCGGCCCGATGATCACCGAGCTGGCCCAGGGCGGCGACGCGATGTGCGTCGAGCTGCTGCAGGACATCGGCCAGTGGCTCGGTGTCGGCCTGGCCAACCTGGCCGCCGCCCTGGACCCGTCCTGTTTCGTGATCGGCGGCGGCGTCAGCGCCGCGGACGACCTGCTGATCGGTCCGGCCAGGGACGCCTTCCGGCGGAACCTGACCGGCCGCGGCTACCGCCCGGAGGCCCGCGTCGCCAAGGCACAGCTCGGCCCCGAGGCCGGCATGGTCGGCGCCGCCGACCTGGCCCGGCTCGTCGCCCGCCGCTTCCGGCGCGCCAACCGGCGGCGGCTGGAGCGCTACGAGCGCTACGAGCGCGCCGCGGACAACCTGCGCAGGGCGGTGGGCCAGTGACCTCCGCACCGCCGCAGGACGCCGCCGCCCGCTTCCCGCTGCGTCCCCCGCACCTGCCGCGGCACCGCCTGCTCGTCCTGCTGATAGTGGTCCTGCTCATCGCCGTGCCGGCCGGCTACCTGGTGATGTCCGCCTTCCAGAGCCGCGCCAGCGGCAAGCACGCCCAGCAGCGCGCCGCGATCTCCGACCTGACCTGGGAGTGGCCCAGTCAGGTCAAGCGGCGCATCTACGACGTGCCCGTGCCCGTGCACTCCAGCTACGTCGCCTACTACGAGACGAACTCGTTGCACACCAGCCGCCTCTACGTGCAGTTCCGCACGTCACAGAAGCGGCTGGGCAACTTCCTGCGGCACGTCGGCGTCGACCGCTCGCAGCTGCGTGACGGCAAGGTCACCATCAGCGCGGCCCGTGCCGCCGACGTCGGCTGGGACCTGCGGGACCCGGCGCACACCTACGCGGGTCTGAGCCGCCCGAAGCCGGGCGCGGCGCCCGACCTGTCCGTCACGGTGGACACCACGCCCGACGAGCGGCCCCGCGTCTACGTGGTCTCCACCGTCGAGTTCTGATCCGGCCCGACGCGGTACCAGACCGCCGTGTCGCGCGGCACCCGCGATCCGTCGAGCACGCCGCCGGCCAGCACCACCTCGGCGCCGGCCGGCAGCTCGAAGGAGTCGGCGTCGAAGGTGACCGCGCACCGCAGGCCCTCGCCGCGCTCGAAGTGCAGCACCCCCTCCGGCGCGTCCACCCACGCCATCGAGGCCCCGGTCAGGCCGGGCTCGGCCCGCCGGATCCGCAGCGCCTCGCGGTAGAGCTCCAGCATCGAGCGGGGGTCGTCCGCCTGGGCCTGCGCCGTGTAGGACTTCCATTCCGCCGGCTGCGGCAGCCAGGGCACCGTGTCCTCGCCGCCGTTGCCGAACGGCGGCGACACACCGGACCACGGCAGCGGCACCCGGCAGCCGTCGCGGCCGCGCACCGTGTGGCCGGACCGCTCCCACGTCGGGTCCTGGAGCAGCTCGCCGGGGATGTCCTCGACCTCCCACAGCCCCAGCTCCTCACCCTGGTACACGTACGCTCCGCCGGGCAGCGCCAGCATCAGCAGCGCGGCGGCGCGTGCCCGCCGGGTGCCCAGTTCCAGGTCGGTGGGAGGCGGGTCGCCGGGCACGTTGGGCAGCTCGGCCGTCTCCTCGCGCCCGTAGCGTGTGACGTGCCTGACCACGTCGTGGTTGGAGAGCACCCAGGTCGCCGGGGCGTTCACGGTCGCGTGCGAGGAGATGCTGCGGTCGATGACGGTGCGCAGCACCTGCGGGTCCCACGGTGCCTTGAGGTAGTCGAAGTTGA
>DASSBO010000423.1:0-8686 GCA_035698655.1 Streptomyces sp. | reverse complement strand
CGGAGATCAGCTCCCGGGGCCGGGTCACCACCGGCTCACGACTCCAGCGCGGCGAGCCGCTGCTCGAGGTCGGCCTCGACGCAGGTGTCGAGCACCGGCTGCAGGTCGCCGTCGAGCACCTGGTCGAGGTTGTTGGCCTTGTAGCCGGTGCGGTGGTCGGAGATGCGGTTCTCGGGGTAGTTGTAGGTGCGGATCCGCTCGGAGCGGTCGACCGTGCGCACCTGGCTGCGCCGGGCCTCGCCGGCGGCGGCGTCCGCCTCCTCCTGGGCCGCGGCGAGCAGCCGGGCGCGCAGGATGCGCAGGGCCTGCTCCTTGTTCTGGAGCTGGCTCTTCTCGTTCTGGCAGCTGACGACGATGCCGGTCGGCAGGTGGGTGATGCGGACGGCGGAGTCGGTGGTGTTGACGGACTGGCCGCCGGGACCCGAGGAGCGGTAGACGTCGATGCGCAGGTCGTTGGCGTGGATCTCGACTTCGACCTCCTCGGCCTCGGGGGTGACGAGCACACCGGCGGCCGAGGTGTGGATACGGCCCTGGGACTCGGTCGAGGGCACGCGCTGCACGCGGTGCACACCGCCCTCGTACTTCATCCGGGCCCAGACGCCCTGGCCGGGCTCGGCACCGGCCTGGGCCTTCACGGCGATCTGCACGTCCTTGTAGCCGCCCAGGTCGGACTCGTTCGACTCGATCAGCTCGGTCTTCCAGCCGGCCTGCTCCGCGTAGCGCAGGTACATCCGCAGCAGGTCGCCGGCGAACAGCGCCGACTCGTCGCCGCCCTCGCCGGCCTTGATCTCCAGCAGGACGTCCTTGTCGTCGTTCGGGTCGCGCGGGACGAGCAGCAGCCGCAGCCGGTCGGTGAGCTCCTCGCGGCGGGCGGTGAGCTCCTTGACCTCGGCGGCGAAGTCCGGGTCGTCGGCGGCCAGCTCGCGGGCGGTCTCCACGTCCTCGCCGGTCTGTTTCCAGGCGTGGTAGGCCGCGATGATCGGGGTGAGCTCGGCGTAGCGCTTGTTCACGCGGCGGGCGCCGGCGTGGTCGCTGTGCAGCGCGGGGTCGGCGAGCAGCCTCTCGAGGTCGGCGTGCTCGCCGATCAGTTCCTCGACCGCCTCGAACATCGTGAAGGCTTCCTTGTCTGGAGAAGTGCAGCCGTGTCTGTGGGTGACCTGCGACGACAAAGCGCCGGTCCTGCCGCCCCTGCGGGGCGGCGGGAACCGGCGCTGTGGAAGCCGCTACTTCTTGCCGGAACCGGCGTTCTTGCCGAAGCGGGCCTCGAAGCGGGCCACGCGGCCGCCGGTGTCGAGGATCTTCTGCTTGCCGGTGTAGAAGGGGTGGCACTCGGAGCAGATGTCGGCACGGATGGTGCTGCCGGGCATCGTGCTACGGGTGGTGAACGAGGCGCCGCAGGTGCAGCTGACCTGGGTCTCGTGGTACTCCGGGTGGATGTCGCGCTTCAAGGTCTTCTCCTAGGTTCGGGAGGGTGCCGGGTCGCGGCGCGGACTGCGCACGCGTGAACCGGGACCGACGGACCAGTCTGCCACTACTGGCCGCACCTTCCCAAACCGGGTGGCCGCCGCCGTTATTCCTGCGCTGCTCCTGCGCTACTCCTGCGTGCCGACGACGTCGCCGATGTCGGTGTCGGAGGTGGCGGTGTGCCGCAGCGCGGAGCGCGGGATCGGCCGGTCCTGCCGCAGCGCCTTCCACACCTGGCGGCACTTGTGCTCGAGCGGGAGCACCCGGTTGGGATTGTCCGGGTCGTAGCGGACCGGCATGGTCGCCATCTGCACGTCGTCGGCGCTCAGGTCCTTCATGGTGCCGGCCAGGCCGGTCAGCTCCGGGATGGAGTCGAGTTCGGAGTCCGTGGTGAGCGCGGAGGTGGCGGTGTCGGCCAGGTCGTAGAGCTGCCGGGGGTCGCTGAACAGGCCGACGCCGTGGACGCGTTCGATCAGCGCGGAGAGGAAGGCGTGCTGGAGCTTGATGCGGCCCAGGTCACTGCCGTTGCCGACGCCGTGCCGGGTGCGGACCAGGGCCAGGGCCTGCTCGCCGTTCAGCACATGCTCGCCGGCCTTCAGGCGCAGGTGGCTCTCCTGGTCGTGTATCGGCTCGTGGGTGGTCATGGGGACGCCGCCGAGGGTGTCGATCAGGTGCTTGAAGCCGGTGAAGTCGACCTCGACGTAGTGGTCCATGCGGACACCGGTGAGCTTCTCGACGGTCTTGACCGCGCACACGGGCCCGCCGGCCTGGTAGGCGGAGTTGAACATGGCGTGCGGGTCGGGCGGCACCCGCTGCCCGTCCTTGCGGCACGGCGGCCGGGCGACGAGCGTGTCGCGCGGGATGGAGACGATCTGCGCACGGTCGTGACCGGCGTTCACGTGGACGATCATCGCGGTGTCGGAGCGGGCGGTGCCCGAGTCCTGCCCGTATTCGGAATTCTTCCCGGCGCGGGAGTCGGAGCCCAGGACGAGGATGTCCACCGAGCCGTTCGAGGTGTCCGCGGGCCGGTGCGTGCCGAGCGCGCCGTTGATGTCGACGCCGGCGATGTTGCCGTCGAGCTTGAGGTAGACGAACCCGAGCCCGGTGGCGCCCAGGGCCACGACGCCGGTCAGCGTCCAGGTGAGCGCCGCCAGGACGCGCCTGCGCCGGCTGCGGGGCGCGCGCGCGGCGGGGCGCGGGCCCCAGGTCCGGTATTCGGGCTTCATGTGCCGGGTTCACCCCATTCCGACCGGTCGCTCCTCCTGACCAGGATGCGGCCCCAGGGCTCCAGGTTGCACCGCAGACGTGCCCGAAACGCCGGGAGGGCCGCTCCCCACTGGGGTGGAGCGGCCCTCCCGGCTGACCCGTTCGGGTGACGAACGGGTGCGGCGACGTCAGTCGTTGCCGTTGCCCGGCGTCGGCGTCGTCTTCTGGATCTGCAGCAGGAACTCGGCGTTCGACTTGGTCTGCTTCATCTTGTCCAGCAGCAGCTCGATGGCCTGCTGCTGGTCCAGGGCGTGCAGCACGCGGCGCAGCTTCCAGACGATGGACAGCTCGTCGCTGCCCATGAGGATCTCCTCCTTGCGGGTGCTGGACGCGTCCACGTCCACCGCGGGGAAGATCCGCTTGTCCGAGAGCTTCCGGTCGAGCTTGAGCTCCATGTTGCCGGTGCCCTTGAACTCCTCGAAGATCACCTCGTCCATCCGCGAGCCTGTCTCGACCAGCGCGGTGGCCAGGATGGTCAGCGAGCCGCCGTCCTCGATGTTGCGCGCGGCGCCGAAGAACTTCTTCGGCGGGTAGAGCGCGGTGGAGTCCACACCGCCGGACAGGATGCGGCCGGAGGCCGGCGCGGCCAGGTTGTAGGCGCGGCCCAGCCGGGTGATGGAGTCCAGCAGGACGACCACGTCGTGGCCGAGCTCCACCAGCCGCTTCGCTCGCTCGATGGCCAGCTCGGCGACGGTGGTGTGGTCCTCGGCCGGGCGGTCGAAGGTCGAGGAGATGACCTCGCCCTTGACCGACCGCTGCATGTCGGTGACCTCCTCGGGCCGCTCGTCGACGAGGACGACCATGAGGTGGCACTCGGGGTTGTTGCGGGTGATCGCGTTGGCGACCGCCTGCATGATCATGGTCTTGCCGGTCTTCGGCGGGGCCACGATCAGACCGCGCTGGCCCTTGCCGATGGGCGAGACCAGGTCGATGATCCGCGTCGTCAGCGCGCCCGGGTCGGTCTCCAGGCGGAGCCGGTCCTGCGGGTAGAGCGGGGTGAGCTTCTGGAACTCGGCACGGCCCTTGCCGCCTTCGGGCGCCACTCCGTTGACGGAGTCGAGGCGGACCAGCGCGTTGAACTTCTCGCGCCGCTCGCCCTCGCGCGGCTGCCGGACGGCGCCGGTGACGTGGTCACCCTTTCTCAGGCCGTTCTTGCGGACCTGAGCCAGCGAGACGTACACGTCGTTCGGGCCGGGCAGGTAGCCGGAGGTGCGGACGACCGCGTAGTTGTCCAGGATGTCCAGGATGCCGGCGACCGGGATCAGGACGTCGTCCTCGCTGATCTGCGGCTCGGCCTCCTCGCGCCCGCCGCGACGGCCCCGGCGGTCGCGGTAGCGGCCGCGCCGGCCGCGACGGCCGCCGCCGTCGTCGTCGAAGTCGTCCCGGCGGTTGTTGTTGCCGCCGCCCTGGTGCTGGCCGCCGCCACCGCCGTCGTTGTTCTTGCGGTTGCGGTCGCGGTCGCGCTGGCGGTCGCGCTTGGAGGGCCGGTCGCCCTGCTGCTGCTTGCCGCCGCCCTGGTGCCGGCCGTCGCCGCCGCCGTCGTTGTTGCGGCTGCCGCCGCCGTCCTGGCCCTTGCCGCCGTCCTGACGGCCGTCCTGGCGGCCGTCGCCGCCCTTGGCGTCCTTGCGCTGCGACTGCCCCTGCGCGCCGCCGGCGCCCTCCGCGGTGTCGGCCGCGGCCTCGGCCTTGCTGCCGGCGCCGTCCGCGTTGTCGGACGTCCGGTCCTTGTCGTTCTTGTCGTTCTTGCCGCGGCGGTCGCGGGAGCCGGGCTCGTCGGCGGGCTGGCCGGGGATCTCGATCTTCCCGCCGTCGTCGGCCGCCTGGCCGTCGCCCTCGCCGGTGCGGGCCCGTGAGGTCGCGCGGCGCTTCGGCTTCTCCTCGGCGTCCTTGGCGGTGCTCTCGGCGGCCTTGGAGGTCTTGGGACCGGAGACGGTGACACCGCCTCCCGCCTGCTTCTCCTTGATGACCTCGATCAGCTGGCTCTTGCGCATGCGCGCGGTGCCCTTGATGCCGAGGGCGGAGGCGACCTGCTGGAGCTCGGCCAGAACCATGCCCTCGAGCCCCGTGCCCGAGCGCCGCCGCCTCGGGGCGGCAGGAGCGTCCGCGGCGGGCGCGTCGGCAGCGGCGCTGTCGTTGTTCACGCCCATCAGATCGGTGGTGTCGCTCACGAAGGGTCCTTCCCTGGAGCGGGCGTCGGCCTGTCTGGCTCGGCGACCGGTTGTGCTTTCCGGCGCGGTTCCTCGACTTGCGAACCGGGCCGGGGCGGTGGTCCCGCCCTGTCTTTCCGGCGGGAAATCGTTCACTGCCGGCGCGGATTGATGACGAACGTCATCACGCCGACTCCGGAGCGTGCACGGCACTGCGCGGCAGGATGCTCAGCGATGCGGGAGGCTTCCGGAAGATGAGTGCTCCCTGACAGGGGCACTGAGCACTGTACCCTGCGGGCCGTGTCATGCGACCCCTGCAGCCTGCACGTGCTGTCTTGAGGCTAACACTACCGGGTCCACTGAGTATTCCCCCTCTCTGCGACCTGCAATCGGGTGTCACTGTGCGGATCCGCCCGCGAGCGGCAGCACGCTCGCTCCGGCGCTGTCCAGGCCCAGCCGGTTGGCCGTCCACTCCTCGCCGGCCAGGTCGGCGATCCCTTCCGCCGCGCCCTGCTCGGCCAGCGCCAGCACGGTGGGCCCGGCGCCGGAGACCACGGCGGGCACCCCGTCGTTGCGCAGCCGCTCGACCAGCGCGACGCTCTCGGGCATGGCGGACGCCCGGTACTCCTGGTGGAGCCGGTCCTCGGTGGCGGCCAGCAGCAGGTCGGGGCGCCGGGTGAGCGCCTCGACGAGCAGCGCGGCACGCCCGGCGTTCGCCGCGGCGTCGACGTGCGGCACGGTGCGGGGCAGCAGGCCGCGGGCGGTCTCGGTGAGCAGCGGTTTCGCGGGCACGAACGCAACGGGGGCGAGCGAGGGGGCGGGGTCCATCCGCACCGCGCGGGCGGCGCCGCCGTCGGTCCAGGCGAGGGTGAAGCCGCCGAGCAGGCAGGCGGCGACGTTGTCGGGGTGCCCCTCGATCTCGGTGGCCAGCTCCAGCAGCGCGGTGTCGTCCAGCCGGCTCTCGGCACCGGTGGTGACCGCGCGGGCGGCGACGATGCCGGCGCAGATGGCGGCGGAGGAGGAGCCCAGGCCGCGGCCGTGCGGGATGCGGTTGGCGCACACGACCTCCAGGCCGCGCGGCTGGCCGCCCAGCACGTCGAAGGCGGTGCGCAGTGAGCGCACGAGCAGGTGCGACTCGTCCCGCGGCAGGGTCTGCGCGCCCTCGCCGGCGATGTCGACGTGCAGCCCGGACTCGGCGACGCGGACGACGACGTCGTCGTAGAGCCCCAGGGCCAGGCCGAAGGCGTCGAAGCCGGGACCGAGGTTGGCGCTGGTGGCGGGGACACGTACCCGGACGGCGGCGGCGCGGAACGCGGGACCGGCCATCTTGCGATGACACTCCTTGCTGTGGTGGTACGGCGACTCCGCTTGAGGACCGCGGCACACTGCCGGACCGGTCGCAGACCCGACGCACTGTCGTACATGCGTGGGAGCGGAACGTGCTCACCTTATCGAAGGTTGGTTCCCCGGCGACACAGGGCGCACGGGAGGCGCACGATGCGTGTCGTGGCCCTCTCCGTGCTCCCCGCTCGCCCGGGCGGGGCAAACGGCCGGGAAAACGGCCGGTCGGCCGGTCGGCCGGTCAGGCCAGGCCGAGCCGCTCGGCCGCGGCATCGGCGTCGACGGGCACGGTGACCGGGCGGGGAGCGCCCGCGACGGCCCAGTCGGGGTCCTTGAGGCCGTTGCCGGTGACCGTGCAGACGATCCGCTGCCCGGGATCGACCTTGCCCTGCTCGGCGGCCTGCAGCAGTCCGGCGACGGACGCGGCCGAGGCCGGTTCGACGAACACGCCCTCCTGCGCGGCCAGCAGCCGGTAGGCGCGCAGGATCTGACGGTCGGTCACCGCGTCGATGAAGCCGCCGGACTCGTCCCGCGCCTGCTCGGCCAGCGTCCAGGACGCGGGGTTGCCGATGCGGATGGCGGTGGCGATCGTGCTGGGCTCCTTCACGGCCTCGCCGCGCACGATGGGCGCCGCGCCGGAGGCCTGAAAGCCCCACATGCGCGGCGTACGGGTGGCGGGCCCGCCGGTCGCGCCGTCCGCGTACTCGCGGTAGCCCTTCCAGTAGGCCGTGATGTTCCCGGCGTTGCCGACCGGCAGCACGTGCACGTCGGGCGCGTCACCGAGCATGTCGACGATCTCGAAGGCGGCCGTCTTCTGCCCCTCGATCCGCGAGGGGTTGACCGAGTTGACCAGCGCGACCGGGTACTTCTCGGACAGCGCGCGGGCCAGATTGAGGCAGTCGTCGAAGTTGCCGTCGACCTGCAGGATCTGCGCGCCGTGCACCAGGGCCTGGCCCATCTTGCCCAGCGCGATCTTGCCCTGCGGGACGAGGACGGCGCAGACCATGCCGGCCCGCACCGCGTAGGCGGCGGCCGAGGCGCTGGTGTTGCCCGTGGAGGCGCAGATGACGGCCTGGTCGCCGCGCTGCTTGGCGTGCGTGATGGCCATCGTCATCCCGCGGTCCTTGAACGAGCCGGTCGGGTTGGCGCCCTCGACCTTCAGGTGCACCTCGCAGGCCGTCCGCTCGGAGAGGACCTGCGCGGGGACCAGCGGCGTGCCGCCCTCGCGCAGCGTGACGGCGGGGGTGTCCGGGGACACCGGCAGCCGGTCGCGGTACTCCTCGATGACGCCGCGCCACTGCCGGCTCGCGGCCCGGCCGCCTGCCCCTGCTGCCTGCACCGATGTCTCTTCCATCATGGTCACTTGCTTCCCTGCTCCCCTTCGACCCGCATGATGCTCGCCACTCCGCGCACGGTGTCCAGTTCCCGCAGCGCGTCGACGGTGGCCGTGAGCGCCGCGTCGGGCGCCCGGTGCGTGACGACCACCAGCCACGCCTCGCCGTCCTTGCCCTGCTGGCGGACGGTGTCGATGGACACGCCGTGCTCGGCGAAGACGGTGGCGACCTGCGCCAGCACGCCCGGTTTGTCGGCGACGTCGAGGCTGATGTGGTAGCGCGTGACGACGTCACCCATCGGGGCGACGGGCAGCTGCGCGTAGGCGGACTCGCCGGGCCCGCGGGCGCCCGTCAGCTTGTTGCGGCAGGCGGTCACCAGGTCGCCGACGACGGCGGAGGCGGTGGGCGAGCCGCCGGCGCCGGGGCCGTAGAACATCAGCTGCCCGGCGGCGGCCGCCTCGACGAACACCGCGTTGTACGCCTCGCGCACGGAGGCGAGGGGGTGCGCCAGCGGGATCATCGCGGGGTGCACGCGGGCGCTGACCGAGCGGCCGTCGGCGGCCCGTTCGCAGATGGCCAGCAGTTTGACGGTGCAGCCCATGCGTTTGGCCGACGCGATGTCGGCGGCGGTCACCTCGGTGAGGCCCTCGCGGTGCACGTCGTCGAGCCGGACGCGGGTGTGGAAGGCCATGCCGGCCAGGATCGCGGCCTTGGCGGCGGCGTCGAAGCCCTCGACGTCGGCGGTCGGGTCGGCCTCGGCGTAGCCGAGCGCGGTGGCCTCGTCCAGGGCCTCGTTGTAGCCGCTGCCGGCGGAGTCCATCCGGTCGAGGATGAAGTTCGTGGTGCCGTTGACGATGCCCAGGACGCGGTCCACCCGGTCGCCGGCCAGCGACTCGCGCAGCGGCCGCACCAGCGGGATCGCGGCGGCGACGGCGGCCTCGTAGTACAGGTCGACGCCGTACTTCTCGGCCGCCTCGTGCAGGGTCGAGCCGTCCTCGGCGAGCAGCGCCTTGTTGGCGGTGACGACGCTGGCGCCGCCCTCGAACGCCTGGGTGATCAGGCGGCGGGCCGGCTCGATGCCGCCGATCACCTCGACGACGAGGTCGACGTCGTCACGCGCGACGAGACCCTCGG